>CANGFL010000042.1 GCA_947453015.1 Oxalobacteraceae bacterium
CATAGTTAACTCACCACGAGCATTCGCCGCCCACAAATGCGCTTCATGACCATCGGCGCTTAATTTGCCGTTCACGCTAAACGTATCGGTATCAAACGTTGGACTGACTGCTCGAAAGCTAAATTCGCGCACTCGTTGTTGTGGTACCTGAGCACACAATAGCTCCATTAGCATGGTGGCGATCAATGGTCCATGAACGATCAGACCGGGATATCCCTCAACGTCAGTGGTGTAACTACGATCGTAGTGGATTCTATGACCATTGAATGTTAACGCGGAATAGCGAAACAGCAGCACCGGGTCCGGCGTAATGGTGCGCGACCAAGCAGCATCGGTAGGTGCGGCCTTGGTTGCGGCTGGCGCTGCCCCTGGCAGAGGATTATCGCGATACACAATATCGTGCTCTTCATATATCGATACGTTGCCGTTGGCACCAATCTCATGAGCCACAGTCACAAAAGCGAGTCGACCACTATTGCCGGTCTTAACATCGATGGCTTTGATGCGCGATACACGCTTAGCGTCAGATGCGACGGGTAGATCGCTATCAAATTTCAAACGCCCGCCAGCCCACATACGGCGTGGCAGCTCGACGGGTGGCAGAAAGCCGCCTCGCTTAGGGTGACCATCCGGTCCAAGACCTGATGCCGGACTCACCGCCCAGAAAAATAACCAATGCCATAGCAATGGCAATGGATCACCGGCAGTCAAATTTTGCTCTTTATCCAAGGTCGCGGCCATCGCATTGACGGCTGCGACGTGAATCAGATCGTCACGCGTCTCGCTACGTCCTACCCATTGCTTTAATAAATCCAGATCCAGCGGCGGCAGACTCATGGTTTACCCAATAATTGTTATTCAAAGCAGCATTTTCCAGTATGAATACAGCCCCGACAATTTGCATTTTTTGAAGGGACAATTGCCGGCCGAATTACCTGGAATAGTAGGAAATAGGCAGGGATAGCCGCAGCGCCACAGGCACCGGCTTTTTCCGCGACTTGTGGCTGTAGAGATATATAATGCCCTCTCTTTATCGCTTCCTCACGACGCCGCCGTCTATCAGGCGCTGGCACAGCCCAATCCAGAGCATTACAAATGCAGCGCCACAGCTCAAACGCTGATTCCAACTCCACTCATTTGCCCTTGGTACGGCGACTGCTGTCGCTGCCTGAGCCATTGTTGTTGGGCTTTTTGTTGCTCTTGTGGTTGGTTGCCACCAGCTGGGTTCGCCCTCTCTCCCTACCCGACGAAGGCCGCTATGCCGGCGTGGCCTGGGAAATGGTGCGATCGGGTGATTGGCTAACACCGACACTGAATGGCCTGCCGTATTTTCATAAGCCACCCCTGTTTTATTGGCTCACAGCGGTATCGCTCTCACTCTTTGGCACGATTGAATGGGCTGCACGATTGGCCTCTTGTGTTGGCGCGATGCTTAGCGCGGGTGCGGCTTATCTTTTGATTCGACGCTGGATGTCGCACAGCATCTCGCGCTGGTATCTACTCATTCTCGCTACGACGCCTTTGTTTTATGGTGGAGCACAGTACGCTAACCACGACATGCTGGTCGCCGGTTTTATCAGCATGGCGATTGCACTCACCGCCGATGCGGTGCTGTCCCTGCAAGCGACTCAACCCTGGCGCATTCAATTACTCGGCGGATGGTTGTGCGCAGCGCTAGGTCTACTTTCCAAAGGTCTGATCGGCATCGTTCTTCCTGGTGGCGTACTATTTTTTTGGGTCCTATTAGGCAACCGCTGGCGCTTGCTTCCGAAACTATTTTGGTGGCCCGGCCCATTTCTGTTTTTGCTAGTGGCATCCCCTTGGTTCTTTTTGATGCAGCAGAAGTTTCCGGATTTTTTCCACTACTTCTTCGTGTACCAGCACTTCCAACGTTTTTCACAAAGTGCGTTCAATAATGCGCAGCCTTTTTGGTTTTATCTGGCAGTAATAGCGCTGACTTCATTACCCTGGACACCTTGGCTGATTACTCGCTGGCGATTGAAGCATGACTTTAATGACACGACGACGCTTGCCTTGCGCACTCTGTTTTGGCTATGGATAGGCGTCATCACTCTATTTTTCTCTATACCGACATCCAAACTAGTGGGATATGTGCTTCCCGTTATGCCGGCACTCGCCGCACTCATCGCAGAAGGTCTGGCGAATGTGACTCGCTTTAGTTGGCGTTGGAAATTCACTTTGGTGGTCGTTGCTGCTTCGCTATGCGTGGGCTCTATTATCGCTATCACGCGTGCCGATGATATTTCTTCCAAACCCTTGGTTGCGGCCTACCGTCAACATGCTGCCTCAGGCGAGCCTTTGGTGTTCTTGCAAACCTATCGTTTCGATGTGCCGTTTTACGCCAGACTTGCAGAGCCCATCATCATCATCGATAAATGGGATGAGCCCATAGTGAAAGACAGCTGGTCTAAGGAAATGGCGGATGCCGCTAAATTCAGGCCGACAGCTGGCGAAAAAGTGTTGGTGAACACACCCGAGATGCGCAAAGTTTTATGCGCCCAAGCCGTGACCTGGGTCATAGCGCCAACGAGTTACATCGCCAACAGTAAAGAATTTCATTCACTGGAACCGGTCACGAAAAATAGTTTGTATTCCTTGGTAAAACTGACATCTTCTTTGCAGCCGCTTGGCTGCAACTAACAAATTAAATTTATCGTGACTATCGAATAGGGAAAAAAGAATTTTATTTTCCATGCAAATTCATCTGTTCACATGCTCACTTGTGAAATAACAAGCCATTAGGAATTAACCGTGTCAATTAGTAATCCCGAATTTTCAACGTCGTCCATCATGGATCCGGTACGTGTATCGGCTACCAGCGATCATGCGAATGCATCGACATCGGTGCTTGTCTTAGCCGCGATTGGTGTCGTATTTGGCGACATTGGTACCAGCCCGCTGTATGCACTCAAAGAATGTTTCAGCCCTGAGCACGGTATACCCTACTCACCAGAAGCGGTGATGGGCATTATTTCGATGATCTTCTGGTCATTGATTTTGATCGTCACCGTCAAATACGTGGTGTTTGTTTTGCGCGCTGATAACAATGGCGAAGGCGGCGTGCTCTCGCTAATGGCACTCGCGTTACGCGCCACGCGTTCTGATAGGAAAAAAATCTCTGCTGGTCTACTCATGCTGGGCGCATTAGGTGCCTGTATGTTATTGGGTGAATCGGTGATTACTCCCGCCATTTCCGTGCTGTCGGCGATTGAAGGTCTTGAGGTCATCGCGCCGGATTTGAAACGCTATGTCATTCCACTCACTTTAGTGATCGTCATTCTTCTTTTTTACGTGCAAAGCTATGGCACAGCGGCTGTAGGACGCTTGTTTGGTCCCGTCATGGTGGTGTGGTTTTCGGTGCTTGCGATTTTGGGTGTGGTTAATATTTATAGCAACCCACAGATATTGGCGGCAGTGTCGCCTTTGTATGCCATTGCCTACATTCAAGCGCATGCATTGCAAGCGTATATTGTCATGGGGTCGGTTGTATTGTCTGTTACTGGTGTCGAAGCGCTGTACCTCGACATGGGTCACTTCGGACGTAAGCCAGTTCGCTTGGCTTGGTTATTGGTAGCCCTACCTGCTCTGCTGGCGAATTATTTTGGACAAGGCGCACTGGTTCTATCCAATCCGCAAGCCATAGAAAATCCTTTTTATCTGATGGCGCCTGAATGGGCTATCTGGCCTATGGTGGGTTTAGCGGCATTGGCAACGGTGATTGCGTCGCAAGCGGTTATCTCTGGCGCATTTTCATTAGCTAATCAAGGCATCTTGCTCGGACTGTTACCGCGCATGGAAATTCTGCACACCTCAGAAACTGAGCGCGGTCAGATTTATATGCCCATGGTGAATTGGGCGCTACTTGCCTTAGTCATTTTTACCGTGATTCAATTTAAAGAGTCGGGCAATTTGGCTGCTGCCTACGGTATCTCGGTGACAACCACCATGCTGATTACCACTACGATGCTAAGCGTGGTCATGTACAACGAGTGGAAGATCAAACCCATCTTTGTGATTTTGCTCGTTAGCTTATTTTTTATTGTAGATTTTTCTTTCTGGACAGCTAACCTGATCAAAGTAAAAGATGGTGGCTGGTATCCACTAGGATTGGGTGCCATTTGTTTCCTGATGCTGACCACCTGGCATAAAGGACGACGCCTGCTTAGAGAGCGTGTCGAAGCTGATTCAATCCGCTTACCAGAATTTGTATCTGCATTACTAGCGCACCCACCACATCGCGTTGAGGGTACGGCAGTGTTTTTGACCGCGCATATTGATTTCGTGCCCGTCGCATTGCTACACAATTTAAAACACAATCGCGTACTGCATGAGCGCGTACTATTTTTGAAGCTGTCGATATGGGATGTGCCCTACGTTAAAGATGAAGAGCGTCTCACCGTAAAAGAACTCGGTGGCAATGTATATGTCGTACGCGCCGTGCACGGATTCAAAGAAACACCGGACATTAATCGCGTACTGGCTTTACTTGAAGCTCAGACCGGAATGAAACTAGAGCTTGCCGACACGTCGTTCTTCCTAGCGCGCGACACGGTGGTTCCGAGTAACTTGCCCGGCATGGCGATTTGGCGTGAACGTTTATTTGCATGGATGATGCAAAACGCAGCCAAACCTTCAGACTTTTTTAGAATTCCTCCGAATCGCGTCGTCGAACTCGGCACCAAGATAGAAATCTAACCCTGCATTACTCGAATCAAAACAGCGTTGCTCATTCACCAGCAACGCTGCCTTCTCGGCGCGGATCAGCACCGCCTGTGAATCCCGATGCATCACGCACTATCGCCTGCACACCACTCGGCATAGGAAAAATATTGACTCGATGACCTTTGTCGCGCAATGCCGGCACAAGTGATTCAAGCGCTGTACCACGCTCAATTTCCGTATCGCGATTACGGCTACCCATGTTAGGAAGTTTGATCGCTTCGTATGCATTGAGATTCCAATCGATCACACCGATCAAGGTCTTAGCTACAAAATTAATAATTGAGCTTCCGCCCGGTGAGCCGACCAACATCGTTAACTGCTTATTTTTAGTGACAATGATGGGCGCCATCGAGCTGCGCGGACGCTTACCCGCTTCCACCCGATTAGCCGCCCACTGACCAGAGGCATCTTTAGGTTGTAATGAAAAATCAGTTAGCTGATTATTCAATAAAAATCCGCGTACAAAAATCTTACTCCCAAATTCAGATTCGATCGTACTCGTCATCGAAACTCCGTGACCGTAACGATCAACAGCCACCAAATGCGTCGTAGAAGGTAAATCGCGCGCATTGTCAGCGCCGCGTTTCTTTAGCAAATTTATTGCTTCGCCAGGCAAGGCGACACCCATACTGACTCGACTATCGATGTGCGCTCCGCGTGATCGCAAATAAGTCGGATCAAGCAAGTTAGCCACCGGTACCGATATGAAATCAGGATCAGCCACATAGCGCTCTCGATCGGCAAATGCCAATCGTCCTGCCTCCGAAAAATAATGTACAGCCTCGAGAGACATGGGCATCATGTGGTCCATGTGATGCTGCTCTAACATGCCTAACATCTGCAGCACAGCAATCCCGCCGGATGAAGGCGGACCCATACCGCATAGACGTAGTTGTTTATAGTTGCTGCAAACCGGTGCCCGTTCTTTAGCTCGATAGTTTTTTAAATCATCTAAACTCAAGTCACCCGGTTGAGCATGTGCATGCACGGCATCAACGATAGCTTGAGCAATCTCGCCTTGATAAAAAACCTCGACGCCTTGGCTTGCAACACGACGCAGCACCTCCGCTAGTTGCGGATTTTTGAGAACGTATCCAATCGGAGCAGGCTCGCCTGCAGGATAAAAATATTCTCGTGCGCTCTGTTGCGCGTACAAATCGCGATTACCTGCAATCTGCGAATGAAGCCGTGGCGATACGGAGAAACCCTGCTCGGCTAACTCAATAGCAGGCGTAAATAATCGTGCCCACGCTAAGCGACCATGACGACGATGCGCCAGCTCTAGCAACCGCAACAGTCCGGGGGTTCCGACAGATTTGCCGCTATTCACCGCCGCGTTAAAAGGCATCGCTTTAGCATCGGTCAAAAACCGGCTGGCATCGGCCGCTGCCGGTGCGGTTTCGCGCCCGTCATAGCTTTGCACGCGTGCATTCGCCGCGTCATAGGTCAACAGAAAAGCCCCACCACCCAAACCAGATGACTGTGGCTCAACTAATGCCAGCACTAATTGCATGGCAATCGCCGCGTCCACCGCCGAGCCACCCTCGCGTAGTACTTGCTCGCCGGCTCGCGTTGCCAAGGGGTTCGCCGCGGCGGCCATCCAGCGTTTTGATCGTACTAATGCGGTCTCAGTAAGGCCTGTAGCTGCTTCGGGATTAGCCTCGGGCGGGCTTGGGCTACGCGCTTGCGCCACCGTCCCTCCCCAGAAACAGGCCCAGATTAGGACAAACGACAAGGCTAGATCACGAAAAGTCATGGCAGGTAGGTGGACTGGAAAATGTGCTTTGTGGAAATATGTGCGGTATTATGTTTCATAAAGGATACGCTCAAACCATACTTCTCCTAGCGAGTTGGGTGTGACTTCATTTTAAGCGGCATGAGTCGATATATAAGCCGACAAGTCTGCATGAGAAAGCGCGATGGCTGACGAAGAAGCAAAAGCAGAAGAAGTAAAAGAGAATCCCAATGTCGACCCCGACGAGGAAGGTCTTCCCGCCGAGGAAGAGGCGGCTGCGCCTGCCGGCCCGGCGCCGATAATCAAAAAGAAAAAGTTGGATGCCGACCATGCGGGTGCGCATGGAGGTGCTTGGAAAATTGCGCTGGCTGACATGATGACGGCCATGATGGCCTTCTTTCTACTCATGTGGCTGCTAGGTGCTACCAATGACAGTCAGAAAAAAAGTATCGCCGACTATTTCCGCCCTACTTCGCATAGTGCTGTAGCGATGTCTGATCGTCCCGGTCCTGGTGGCTTGATCGGTGGCTTTTCGGTGATGGACAGCGATGCCATGCCGTATGCGGGTAAAACGACCAGTTTCTTGAAACGAGAAACGCCACGCTCAGAAGGTGGTACTCAATCAGGCGACGGCAAAACCAAAGACGAAACCAAAAATAAAAATCCGGAAGAAATTTCAGCTGATGAGCGGGCAAAAATTGCCGCCGAAACTGACCAGAAAAATTTTGACAAGCTAGAGCAAGAGGTCAAAGAAAAACTCTCGATGAACAAAGAGTTAGAGAAGATTAAAGATCAAGTTAAGTTCGTTCGTGAAAAAGATGGTTTACGTATCGAAATCATCGACAAGGCTGATTTCTCTATGTTCGGTCTGGGTACCAACAAAATGCAAGCGAAGGCATTCACCTTAATCCGTGAAGTTGCCAAGTCACTCGCTGCTATGCCAAACAAAGTTGCAGTGCGCGGCCACACGGATAGTTTGGCGTATGACGATGGCGTTAATAGCAACTGGTCGCTATCAGGTATGCGTGCTGAAGCAACACGCCGATTACTCTCTGAGGCTGGCTTACCACCGAGTCGCTTTTATCGTATCGAGGGCGTTGCCGATACCGTACCTTACGTTCCGAATAATCCGGCCGACCCGCGCAACCGACGCATCAGCATCACTATCTTGTACCAAGATCAAACACCCAAAGGATAAGTTGCATGCGCGTCTTTACCACCACGCCCGTGTTTCTTTTGCTGGCGCTAGCGATGTCATCCACTCAAGGACAAAACGCACCGGCGGCTTCACCGCCTGCTGCAGCGAAACCAGCAGAGACTAAAGCGGATCCTAAGACTGACACCAAAGCCGATACTTCGAAGGTAAATGCGAAAGCTGCTGCAGCTGCTGCACCTGCTGCCGCCAAACCTACCGCTGCTGCAACGGATGCTAAAAAACCTTTAGATGTCTCTAACAAGCCTGCAACACCTGCAGTGGCTGATACCAAGCCCGATGCAAAAAAACCAGCCGCCGGTGCAACGCCTGCAGCAGCAGGTACTGCAGATGATGGTGCCGCAGCGAAAACAGCTAAGGCTGACGGGCCACCTTGTGTCGTCGCTGAATTTCGAGCTATCGGCATTGATGAGCAAGACGTGTCTAAGCGCCGCTCGCGCGCGCTGAGCTGGCTACAGCAACGTTCCAAGCAATGCTCGGTTGAACAACTACTGATGATTAGAAATAACCGCTCCCAATGGATGGGTACAGCGGATTCAGCAAAACTGGCTTCGGTGGTGGATTCACTACTAGAGGCGATTGCTGCAGAAAATCCTAGAGTGGCAACGCTACTTTACGGCACGCCACCACCACCGCCTCCGCCCGGCGGCGAAGACAAAAAATAAGTGGTGGTTAGATTTCTGTTTGAGACTTGAGACTTGAGACTTGCGATTTGAGGCTTAAGAATTGAGACTTTAGCCGTCGCGACCCATCATCAAAAAGGAAGGAATAGCTGATTTAACTCGCGAACGCGGAGCAACACCTGTAGGTGCACTTTCAGTCGGTACTGGGCGCTTAGTTGCAGGCTCAGCCGATGAATTACGAACAGCGCGAAAGCGATCCAATATCGAACCACTGACTTTGTGAGTCAGGGTCGCTTGTTTAGATGAAGAACGCACATCGGCTTCAGTTTGTCCGAGCTGTTCAATAGAGCGACCGAAATCAAGGAAGTTCTCGCGTATCTCTTGATTGCTAGTCATAACGAAGAATTCATTCCCAAAAAAGTCGCCAGCACTGGTGCTATACATCACTGGTGGCGAAAGGAAGAAACCTGCACTAAACGATTTGGAGAAAATACCTTCATAGGTATTTAAGTTATCCACGCGACTAGGCACAATCACCAACTTTGGTGGA
>CANGFL010000043.1 GCA_947453015.1 Oxalobacteraceae bacterium
AGCAGGCGATTTGCTTTTCACGCGCAGCGTGGTGCGCGGTTTGCGAATCAGTTGGCTAATGGTTGGCATCGGTCTAAGTCAACAAAAATACGGCAATAACAAAACCCCGTTTGCAACACGGGGACGAGATTAGCTGGATAAACCGTTAAACGGATCTCCAGCGGAGCAGGCATAGGGAAAGCGATGCAGGGACTGCAAAACAGACCAAAGAACGCTTAAGCCCGAGCGAGCTTAAATTCGAGAACTCGCGAGTATAAACGTCGCGCGAAACCTAGTCAACATAAGGAAATGATTCAAACATAGTATTAGTAGCTACTAGCAGCTATTTTGGCCGGCTAATTGGCCACCAATACTGTTCGAGTTGCAAAAATAAAAACAGCCCCGAAAGCTCGGGGCTGTTTTATTCTTTCGGCAATAACTTAGCCCTCGCCGCCAGCGTCGCCTGAAGCTGTCGCCTCGGCTTCCTGCATCGCACGAGCAGCCTCGGCCTGGAGCATTGCTGCACGCTCTTCCGCCTCCCAGCTCTCTTTGTCCTTGCGAGCACGGTGGTAGGCCAGGCCCGTACCTGCTGGGATTAAGCGCCCAACAATCACGTTCTCCTTCAGTCCACGCAGGCCATCGCGCTTGCCCATGATGGCAGCCTCGGTGAGGACTCGAGTAGTTTCCTGGAACGAGGCCGCTGAAATAAACGAGTCTGTCGACAACGATGCCTTCGTAATACCAAGCAGCACGTTTTCGTAGGTCGCCGGACGCTTGTTTTCAGCGATAGTGCGATCGTTCTCATCGAACAATTCTGAGCGCTCGACTTGTTCGCCAGGAATGTACGCTGTTTCACCCGCATCAACTACCTGCACGCGACGCAACATCTGACGCACGATGACTTCGATGTGCTTGTCATTAATCTTAACGCCCTGCAGACGATAAACGTCCTGCACTTCGTCGACGATGTAACGCGCCAGCGCTTCGATACCGAGCAATCGCAAAATGTCTTGCGGATCAGCCGGACCGTCAACAATCATCTCACCCTTGTTAACTACCTGGCCGTCATGCACTAACACTTGCTTGTCTTTAGTGATCAAGAACTCGTGCTTCAACCCGTCCATGTCAGTAATTTCAAGACGCTGTTTGCCCTTGGTTTCCTTACCAAACGCGACGGTACCCGTAACTTCAGCGAGCATACCGGCGTCTTTCGGTGAACGCGCTTCAAACAACTCAGCCACACGTGGCAAACCACCGGTAATGTCACGCGTTTTTTGTGATTCAGTTGGGATACGTGCAAGCACCTCTCCCACTGAAACCTGCTGACCATCTTTAACAGTAATCAGCGCGCCTACCTGGAAGCCAATCGTTACAGCGTGCTCAGTGCCAGCAATTTTTACTTCCTGACCCTGTTCGTTCAACAGCTTAACTTGTGGACGTAACGCACGAGCAGTAGTTGTACCGCGACGTTTCGCATCGATAACCACCAAGGTTGACAGGCCAGTGACCTCATCAATTTGTTTAGCAACGGTTGAGCCTTCTTCGACGTTCTCAAACTTCACTGTACCTGCGTACTCCGTGATGATTGGACGAGTCAGCGGATCCCAATTCGCGAGTGCTGTACCCGCCTTGATTGTCTGACCATCTTTAACAATCAACGTCGCGCCATAAGGCACCTTGTGACGCTCGCGCTCGCGACCGTGATCATCAGCAATCAAGACTTCGCCTGAACGAGAAATAACGATTTGATCGCCTTTGCCGTTAGTGACGTAACGCATGGTTGCAGTGAAGCGCACATTACCGTTTGATTTCGCCTCAACGGATGAAGCAACCGCTGCACGCGATGCCGCACCACCAATGTGGAAGGTACGCATAGTGAGCTGAGTTCCTGGCTCACCAATCGACTGAGCAGCGATCACACCCACTGCTTCACCCGAATTGACCATAGAACCACGACCCAAATCGCGTCCGTAGCACATTGCACACAGACCGTAGCGCGTGTCGCACGTTAACGGTGTACGAACTTTTACTTCATCAATACCGAGACGCTCGATCTCTTCAACTGAATCTTCGTCGAGCAAAGTGCCTGCTTCGTAGAGTGTCGCTTGGGTATCAGGATTAACGATATCGTTGGCTGCAACGCGACCAAGAATACGGTCACGCAGAGCCTCAATCACTTCACCACCCTCAACCAAGGCCTTCATCACAGCGCCATTAGCGGTGCCGCAATCATCTTCGATCACCACCAGATCTTGAGTCACGTCAACCAGTCGACGTGTCAAATAACCCGAGTTCGCTGTTTTCAATGCCGTATCAGCCAAACCTTTACGCGCACCGTGGGTTGAAATGAAGTACTGCAAAACATTCAAACCTTCGCGGAAGTTCGCTGTAATTGGCGTTTCAATAATCGAGCCATCTGGCTTAGCCATCAAACCGCGCATACCGGCCAACTGACGAATCTGAGCAGCTGAACCACGAGCACCCGAGTCAGCCATCATGTAGATGGCATTAAAGGATTCCTGCACGCCTTTAGTTCCGTCGCGCTTGACGACGTCTTCAACTTTAAGCTGCTCCATCATGGCCTTACCGACTTCATCACCGGCTTTACCCCAGATATCGACCACTTTGTTGTAACGCTCGCCAGCCGTTACCAGACCGGACGAATATTGCTGTTCGATCTGTTTAACTTCTTGCTCGGCAGCGGCAATCAACGTCGCTTTTTGTGGCGGCACCAGCATGTCATCAACGCAAATAGAAATACCTGCGCGCGTTGCTAAACGGAAGCCCGATTGCATCAACTGATCGGCGAATACGGCCGTCGCACGCAATCCGCACTTACGGAAAGAGATATTGATGAGCTTAGAAATTTCTTTTTTCTTCAGCGCACGGTTAATAGCTGAGAAAGGCAAACCTTTCGGCAGAATCTCAGACAAAATCGCACGACCGATCGTGGTCTCATAGCGAGTCACTGTTTTGACGAACTCACCCGTGACCATATCTTTCGGATACTCAGCAATACGCACCGTGACTCGTGTAGACAATTCAACTTCTTTATTGTCATAAGCACGAATAACTTCGGAAACATCGGCGAGCATCATGCCCTCGCCCTTGCCGTTGATTTTCTCGCGAGTCGCGTAATACAGACCCAAAACGATATCTTGCGATGGAACGATAGAGGGTTCACCGTTCGATGGGAACAAGATGTTGTTTGAAGCGAGCATCAAGGTGCGCGCTTCCATCTGAGCCTCAATCGACAGCGGCACGTGCACAGCCATCTGGTCACCGTCAAAGTCGGCGTTGAATGCCGCGCAAACCAGTGGGTGTAACTGAATTGCTTTACCTTCGATCAGAACCGGCTCAAAAGCTTGAATACCTAAACGGTGCAACGTAGGCGCACGGTTGAGCATCACAGGATGCTCGCGAATTACGTCTTCCAAAATATCCCAAACTACAGGCTCTTGAATTTCGACTAGCTTCTTAGCGGCTTTGATGGTTGTTGCTAGACCCATCAACTCCAGTTTATTGAAGATGAACGGCTTGAACAATTCGAGCGCCATCAGTTTCGGCAAACCGCACTGATGCAGTTTTAACTGTGGACCCACCACGATCACTGAACGACCGGAGTAATCAACACGTTTACCCAGCAAGTTTTGACGGAAACGACCGCCTTTACCTTTGATCATTTCTGCGAGCGATTTCAACGGACGCTTGTTCGCACCCGTCATTGCTTTGCCGCGACGACCATTATCGAGCAATGAATCAACCGCTTCTTGCAGCATGCGCTTCTCATTACGCGTAATGATTTCAGGCGCGCGCAATTCCATCAGGCGCTTGAGACGATTATTACGGTTAATAACGCGACGATATAAATCGTTCAAGTCCGAGGTCGCAAAACGACCGCCATCCAGCGGAACCAGCGGACGCAGTTCTGGCGGCAATACCGGCAGAACTTCCATGATCATCCAATCAGGCTTGATACCTGAACGTTGGAAGGCTTCGAGTACTTTTAAACGTTTAGCGTATTTTTTAATCTTGGCTTCAGATTTCGATTCACGTAAATCTGTGCGCAACTGCTCTGCCTCGCGATCGATATCGATCGTGCGTAGCAATTCGCGTATGCCTTCCGCGCCCATGTGAGCGATGAAGTCATCACCAAACTCTTCGTATTTAGCTGCGTAATCATCTTCCGACATGATCTGGCACTTTTTCAGCGGAGTCATGCCGGGATCAGTAACAACGTAGGCTTCGAAATACAGAACACGCTCGATGTCACGCAATGTCATATCCAGAACCATGCCCAAACGGGATGGCAAGGATTTCAAGAACCAGATGTGCGCTACCGGCGAAGCTAGCTCGATATGACCCATGCGTTCACGACGCACTTTAGCCAGCGTAACTTCAACGCCACATTTTTCACAAATAACGCCGCGATGTTTTAATCGCTTGTATTTACCGCACAGGCACTCATAGTCTTTGATAGGGCCAAAGATTTTTGCGCAAAACAAACCGTCACGCTCTGGTTTGAACGTGCGGTAGTTAATGGTCTCGGGCTTTTTAACTTCGCCGTAGGACCAAGAACGGATTTTTTCAGGAGACGCCAATCCAATTTTGATGGCGTCAAATTGTTCATTTTGCTGAACTTGCTTGAATAGATCGAGCAGTGCTTTCATGTATCACTCCACAGTGGCGTGAAAAAATAATCTTTATAACGCCCCCTCTTCACGAGAGGGGGCGACAGAACTTAATCGCGGTCGAGATCGATGTCGATGCCTAACGAGCGAATCTCTTTAACCAACACGTTAAAGGATTCCGGCATACCTGCATCAATCACGTGATCGCCTTTCACCAGGTTTTCATAAACCTTAGTACGGCCATTCACGTCATCTGATTTAACAGTCAACATCTCTTGCAAGACATAGGAAGCGCCATAAGCCTCGAGTGCCCACACCTCCATCTCACCGAAACGCTGGCCACCAAATTGCGCCTTACCACCCAGAGGTTGCTGAGTCACCAGCGAGTAAGGACCGGTAGAACGAGCATGCATCTTGTCGTCAACCAAATGGTGCAATTTCAAGACGTGCATGTAACCGACCGTGACTGAGCGCTCAAACGCTTCGCCAGTACGTCCGTCATACATCGTTACCTGATTTTTAGATGCCGTCATACCCAATTTCTTGGCGATAGCGTCAGGATAGGCAAGATCCAACATGCGATGAATTTCAGTCTCATGAGCACCGTCAAAAACTGGCGTTGCAAATGGAACGCCTTCTTTCAGGTTTTCACTCAACTCGAAAATCTCAGCATCTGAGAACTTGTCGAGATCTTCAGTACGACCTGATTCGTTATAAATCTGTTTCAGGAAATTACGCACCTCAGCGGCTTTCGTTTGCGCCTTGAGCATTTCGCCAATACGCAAACCCAGACCTTTCGCAGCCCAGCCCAAGTGAACCTCAAGTACCTGACCCACGTTCATACGCGAAGGAACGCCCAGCGGATTGAGCACGATATCTGCAGGTGTACCGTCAGCCATGTAAGGCATGTCTTCTACAGGAACAATGCGTGAAACCACACCCTTGTTACCGTGACGACCCGCCATCTTGTCACCTGGTTGCAGACGGCGTTTTACTGCCAGATACACCTTGACCATCTTCTGCACACCCGGTGGCAACTCATCACCCTGAGTGAGTTTCTTACGCTTCTCTTCAAAAGCGAGATCAAATTGGTGACGCTTCTCAGCGATAGATTCTTTGATCGCTTCGAGCGCTGCAGCGGCATCGTCATCAGCGGGACGAATATCAAACCAGTGATATTTTTCTAAATCATCCAAGTATTCCTTGGTGATTTGTGCGCCCTTAACCAATTTCTTGGGGCCGCCATTAACTACCTTACCGATCAGCATTTTTTCTAAACGCTGGAATGCATCGCCTTCAACAATACGCAACTGATCGTTGAGGTCTAAGCGGTAGCGCTTGAGTTCGTCATCGATAATCTGTTGCGCACGTTTGTCACGTTGAATGCCTTCGCGTGTAAACACCTGAACGTCAATCACCGTACCGATCATTCCCGAAGGAACGCGCAGCGAGGTGTCTTTTACGTCCGATGCCTTTTCACCGAAAATCGCACGCAACAATTTTTCTTCCGGTGTTAGTTGGGTTTCGCCCTTAGGGGTTACCTTACCAACCAACACATCGCCTGCCTCAACTTCAGCACCGATATAAACGATGCCGGATTCATCCAGACGCGCTAATTGATTTTCAGCGAGGTTAGAAATATCACGCGTGATTTCTTCAGGTCCGAGTTTTGTATCGCGAGCCACTACCGAAAGTTCTTCGATATGAATCGAGGTATAGCGGTCATCCGCCACAACTTTTTCCGAAATCAAAATCGAATCTTCGAAGTTATAGCCATTCCACGGCATGAAGGCGACCAACATGTTTTGACCCAAGGCGAGTTCGCCAAGGTCAGTTGATGCGCCATCAGCGATCACATCGTGGCGCGCAACACGATCACCCACTTTTGCGATCGGACGCTGATTGATGTTGGTGTTCTGATTCGAGCGCGTGTATTTGATCAGGTTGTAAATGTCGACACCGACTTCACCCGCCTGGGCTTCATCGTCATTTACACGAATCACGATACGGCCTGCATCGACATAGTCGACCACACCACCACGTAACGCCTGAACCGTAGTACCCGAGTCAACTGCAACTGTGCGCTCAACACCGGTACCAACAAACGCTTTTTCCGGACGCAAGCAAGGCACCGCTTGACGTTGCATGTTCGCACCCATCAACGCACGGTTCGCATCATCATGTTCCAGGAACGGGATCAGTGAAGCTGCAACTGAAACGATCTGTCCAGGTGCCACGTCCATGT
Organism: Oxalobacteraceae bacterium; assembly: GCA_947453015.1. GTDB lineage: Bacteria > Pseudomonadota > Gammaproteobacteria > Burkholderiales > Burkholderiaceae_D > Pernthalerella. Next base: position 6,856 of record CANGFL010000043.1, read on the forward strand.
ACTGAACACGCTCAGGCGAAACCAAAATAGTTTCACCAGCTTCACGTGCGGATACCAACTCATCCGACAGAATGCCTTTGGCATCGATCGTCGCGTTAGCCTGCGCAATGATGTACCGACCTTCTTCGATTGCCGATAAATAGTCGATCTGAACACCGACCTTGCCATCGACAACTTTACGGTAAGGAGTTTCTAGGAAACCGTATTCGTTTAGGCGGGCATACATCGCCAACGAGTTAATCAGTCCAATGTTTGGACCTTCAGGAGTTTCAATCGGGCATACACGGCCATAGTGAGTTGGGTGTACGTCGCGAACTTCAAAACCTGCGCGTTCACGTGTCAAACCGCCCGGTCCCAACGCAGAGACACGACGCTTGTGCGTAATCTCAGAAAGCGGATTGGTCTGATCCATAAACTGCGAGAGCTGGGAAGAACCAAAGAACTCGCGAATGGCTGCCGAAATTGGTTTGGAATTAATCAGATCGTGAGGCATGAGGTTATCCGCCTCTGCTTGACCTAGACGCTCCTTAACCGCACGCTCGACACGCACTAAGCCAGCACGGAATTGGTTCTCAGCCAACTCACCTACGCAACGCACACGGCGATTACCTAAGTGATCAATATCATCAACCTCACCACGGCCATTGCGCAACTCAACCAAGATCTTGATAACGGCCAAAATATCTTCGTTCGACAGTGTCATCAAACCGGTCAGTTCATCGCGACCCACACGGCGATTGAATTTCATACGACCCACAGCCGATAGATCGTAACGATCTTCGCTGTAGAACAAGCCGTTGAAAAGCGCTTCAACAGATTCTTCTGTTGGTGGTTCGCCTGGGCGCATCATGCGATAAATCGCGATACGCGCCGCCATTTGCTCAGTAGTGTCATCAGCACGCAATGTTTGCGAGATGTAGCCACCCTGATCAAGGTCGTTGGTGTATAGCGTTTGAATATCTTTGATGTTCGCATCACGCAAACGACCCAACAACTCTTCGGTCAACTCGTCATTAGCGCTAGAAATAACTTCGCCAGTTTCTGGATCTACGACGTTAGTCGCCAGAACTCGGCCAATTAGATAATCCTCAGGTACGGATATGTGTTTGATACCGGCTGCTTCAACATCACGCACGTGCTTGGCATTGATACGTTTGTCTTTTGGGACAATGACCTTACCGGCTTTATCCGAAATATCAAAACGAGCTACCTCACCACGCAAACGCTCGGCAACAAATTCCATCTCTGCGCCTTCTGAGCGCAATGCGAAATTATCGAAGACAAAGAAATTCGCCAGAATTTGTTCCGACGTCATTCCAATTGCTTTGAGCAAAATCGTTACCGGCATCTTGCGACGACGGTCGACGCGGAAATACAAAATGTCTTTCGGATCAAACTCAAAATCCAACCATGAACCACGGTAAGGAATAATGCGAGCCGAAAATAAAAGCTTGCCGGAAGAGTGAGTCTTACCACGATCATGTTCAAAGAACACGCCGGGCGAACGATGGAGCTGAGAAACGATTACACGCTCAGTGCCATTGATCACAAAAGATCCATTAACTGTCATGAGCGGCAATTCGCCCATGTAGACCTCTTGCTCTTTCATTTCTTTGACCACAGGCTTGGTCGGTGATTCTTTATCGAGAATCACCAAGCGAACCTTGGCGCGCAACGGCGAAGCATAGGTCAAACCACGCTGCTGACATTCCTTCACATCAAAGGGAGGGTCACCAAGTATGTAAGACAAAAATTCGAGACGAGCAAACCCATTGTGCGAAACGATGGGGAAGATCGAGTTGAACGCTGATTGCAAACCCTCGCTCTTACGGGTACTAGGAACAGTATCCGCTTGCAAGAAATCGGTATACGATTCGAGCTGTGTAGCGAGAAGGTAGGGAACATCGTGAACGTTAGCGCGTTTTGCAAATGATTTGCGAATGCGCTTCTTCTCAGTAAATGAGTAGTGCATGAACACTCCGTGAGTGAC
>CANGFL010000044.1 GCA_947453015.1 Oxalobacteraceae bacterium
CCGGATTTTCTTCAAACGTACTGACAATCGACTCGCCCTGCTGAGAAGACAATCGGTAATGAAGCGTCAGGAAAGACCCTTCGGTAATCATAGGTTGTGGCGTAGTCGGCATAAAGGTACGTCTAAAACAAGTCTCGCGCTATTGTAAGCCAGCCACCGAGTCAGGATTTATAACGTCAGCGTTTTACTTCGCTAGGCTGTTGAGTTCCACAGTTGCGGCTACTTCGGCACGTAGCGTATTCAACGCGATTTTTTCTGATGGTGATTTTTAAAGGATAGATAGCATGCGAATAAACGATTTACCCGCCGGTGAACGGCCACGTGAGCGCTTGTTGTCCCTGGGCGCTGAAGCACTCACCGATGTGGAGCTGCTAGCCATCGTGCTACACACTGGCACAGCGGGTATGGGTGTCATCCAAATGGCCGAGTCCATCATCACTCAATTTGGCTCACTCGGAAAACTGATGACAGCACCCGCCCGCGCACTCAATGACATCAAGGGACTGGGGCCCGCAAAGCGCTCGCAAATGCTGGCCGTGCTAGAACTAGGAAGGCGTTGCTTCGCTGGTGAGATGAAAGCCCAACCCGTTTTCAAATCACCCAAATCACTAGAACAGTTTTTACAAAGGCAATTCGCCGGCCAGCAAAGCGAAAGTTTCATCGCACTCTTTCTCGATGTAGAGCACCGCATGATTGCTTGCGAAACTTTATTCAAAGGCACGCTGACTCGCACCGCAGTTTATCCGCGTGAAATCGTGCGCCGAGCCCTGGAACACAATGCGGCCGCCATCATCTTTTCGCACAACCACCCTTCCGGCGCCGCACTGCCGAGCGCCATGGACAAAATGCTAACGTCCGAACTTAAGAAAGTGATGGATTGCGTAGAAATACCCATGCTGGATCACCTGATTGTTAGCGGCACGGCGGTGTGGTCCTTCCGAGCTAACGGATTGTGCTGAGCCCTTGATTTATCAGGATATTTTGTTTGGCTACGAACTTAAGACGATATTGATAAGGCAAGATAAATCAAAATTTACGCCCAACTTGGATCAATTGTTAAATTATTTAATGGTTTCAAGACACCATTTTAGTTCGCAAGTCCTTGAATAATCTAAATATTTTCAGTATACTCGCGGTCTTTCTAATGTTGGATGTATAAAGGAGTCTGCCGTGGCACGTGAATGCCAAGTAACAGGGAAGAAGCCGATGGTCGGCAATAACGTTTCCCACGCAAATAACAAAACCAAGCGCCGCTTCCTGCCTAACTTGCAGAACCGCCGTTTCTGGGTTGAATCTGAAAACCGCTGGGTCCGCATGCGCGTATCGACTGCAGGTGTTCGCATTATCGACAAACTTGGCATCGACGCCGTGTTGCTCGACATGCGCGCCCGTGGCGAAAAGATCTAACGATTACATTTAAAGGACGACCACCATGGCTACTAAAGGCCGAGATAAGATCAAACTGGAGTCAAGTGCGGGTACTGGCCACTTCTACACGACTTCCAAAAACAAGCGCACCATGCCTGAAAAAATGGAGATCATGAAATTCGATCCCAAGGCACGTAAGCACGTGATGTACAAAGAAACGAAGATTAAATAAATCGTCGATTCTTTGCGATCATAAAGTTCGTAAAAAAGCCCCGCAAAATTTGCGGGGCTTTTTTTTGCTTCAGATTAGCTTGAGACTCGCTTGAGATTACTTCGACTCACGATCGTCATCAAAGCCAAGTTCTAACGTTAGGCATAGCTACGTAAGCGCAGCGAGAACTGTTCCAACGAACGAATGCCTGACGCCTCTGCACGAGCACACCAATCACGTAACTGGGCGAGTAATTGATCGCTACTCGAATGGGAACGCTCCCACAGTGCAGCCAATTCAGTTCTCATTTCGTGCATGGTCTTCAGGGTATCGCTGTACTTGAAGATTTCTGACAATTGCTGCTGTTGTTCCGCTTCCAGGGTTGCTGGCTCGCACTGGAGTAATTTTTTCGATGATTTCAACACGTCTTTCTCGAGTGCCGATTTAGCGCGTATGTTGGCAATCTCGTCACCCCATACCTGCCTCAATGAAAGCGCATATTTCGCCATCACGTCGTAGCGATTAGCCACGATGGACTGCAGCGTGTCGAGATCGGCCACCAATTTTTCGCGATCAAAACGCGGAGCAGGTGCGACTTTTTTAACCTTGGCAAGACCAAAGAAAGAAAGAATAGTGATGTACATCCAGCCAATATCAAACTCATACCACTTGGATGACAGCTTGGCCGAGGTGCCGTAGGTGTGGTGATTATTATGTAGCTCTTCACCACCAATGATGATGCCCCAAGGAAGAATGTTGGTTGATGCATCCTTGCAATCAAAATTGCGATAGCCCCAATAGTGACCAATGCCATTAATGATGCCAGCAGCTGTTACAGGAATCCACATCATCTGCACTGCCCAGACACTCAAGCCAAGCACGCCAAACAACATAATATTAATGACCAACAGCATAGAAACACCCAAGGCTGAGTGTTTTGTGTAGACATTACGCTCGATCCAATCATCTGGCGTACCGTGACCATATTTCTCTACGGTTTCAGTGTTGCGTGCCTCAATACGATACAGCTCAGCACCTTCGTAAACGACTTTGTCGATGCCACGTGTGACCGGGCTGTGCGGATCTTCTTCAGTTTCACATTTAGCATGATGCTTACGGTGTATGGCGGCCCACTCTTTGGTAACCATGCCGGTAGTCATCCACAACCAAAAGCGGAAAAAATGACTAGGTATCGCATGCAAATCTAACGCACGGTGTGCTTGGCAGCGATGCAGAAAAATAGTGACGCCCGCAATCGTGATGTGCGTAACGATCAACGTGTAAATAAAAATTTGCCAGCCAGTCGCGTGCGTCAGGCCGTTCAAAAGGAAATCAAGGACAGGATCCAAGCCAGAGGTCAGGCTCATTTTTTCTCCAGAGAGTAGAACAAAAGCGAAGCGGCATTAAATCGAATGAGATTTACAGTGCTTCAATGTATGAATTGTACGTTGTTTTGGACTAGCCGGGCTTCTTAAAGAGCAACTTAGTCGGATAAAGGCTTATGAATCAAAGGCTTGTCAGTTTGATCTGAAAACTGTGGTGTTTTTTCTAACACTACGGGAATACGTATATCCAGAGCTCGTATTAGCGCCAGCAAACCGCTATTAACCTCAGAAATTAAGCCCGTCGTACCTAGCTCAGGATCGATAATCCAAAAACCCAATTCAAGCTCTAGCCCCTCGGGTGCGAGTCGCTTCACTATCAATTCAGGCGCTGGATCGGCTAAAACTCTGGAAATACCCAACACTAAACTTTGAGATTGCCTTGTTAAATTTGCAATATCCGTCGCATAAGCTACGGTGAGGCCGGTAGAAAGCCGAACCCGACGGTCTGATAAAGAAAAATTTTGAACCGGCAGAGACACCATCATTTCATTCGGAATGACTGTCTCCGATCCATCTGTTCCGCGCAAGATCGTGCAGCGCGCATTGATCTGTACGACTTCACCTTTAAATTTATCGACACTGATGATGTCACCCAGTGAAAGACTGCGCTCGACCAAAATCACTATGCCTGATACATAACTACTCACTAATTTCTGCAAACCCAAACCGAGACCAACACCTAAAGCACCACCAAAAACGGATAACACCGTTAAATCAATGCCGACCAGCGACAGACTAGTTAGAACCGCGATCAGTAGAAAAAATGCGCGACCTGCGCGCGCCATAACAACGCGTAACGACGAATGAAATGTCTCCAGCTGCATAAGTTTTTGCTCAAGCACTGCAGAAGCCCACAGCGCTAACACTACGGTCACACCGACCGACAGCAAGGCTTGAATAATGACTAGCAGTGATTCACGATGACGCCCGATGGGAATCATAGTCTCTTCAAGAATCAGCACAAGCTCAGGCCATAAACCTGTCACGTAGAGTGCAAAACTAATCCAAACGATAGTCGCAAATGTTTGCTCGAAGGCTTGCATGAAGCGACCTACGCGACCTTCTCTGGCAAAGGCTTTACGCAATAAAAAAAATACAGCCCGAATCAAAGAGAATGAAAGCAGCAAAGGTACTGCAACACGTAAAAGCCCCACGTGATGCCAGCTTTTCATTAAACCGATGGCCAGCTCTATCAAAATCACGGTAAACAATGGTGTCAACACGGTACGGAAACTATCGGCAGGCATAGTCAGTGCGTGTAAGCGTTCAGAGTCCAGTGAAAAACGTTTACTCCAACTGCGCGACAACACCCATCCCGCGAGCACGCAAATAACCAACACCAAAAGCTGTGACAAAAAATCTGGGCTCTCCAGATCTGCCAGTAAATCTAGCCATAAGTTGTAAGCTGCGGAATAGTTCATTTTTTTTCACTCACGGTGTAAGGCCTTGCCTGTCGCCAGTGCCGCTCCCAATTTTTGGTATAGCGCTCAGTCAAGCGAGGATTATCACGAAATATGACTAAATTTTCTGCATTCGTATTTTGTGCGCCCCATGTGAAATTGTAGCTTCCAGTAATCACCACGGGATGCACGCCAATCGCATCAATCAACAACACTTTGTTATGCGCATGGCGGTAACGAGTTTCCAGCCATACGGGAATATTATTTTGCTCAAGAAGATCCAACAACGAACCTACCGTATCTTCATGTTGACGACTATCTGCTATGACTCGCACATCAACGCCGCGCTGACGCGCATTAATTAAACCAGAAGTAATCGTCCGACTCGTTAATAAATACGCTTGCACGAGTATCTGTGATTTTGCAGCAGCAATCGCATCAATCAACAAAGCCTCGGTATCATCCCATGGCGAAAAAGCGACCTGTACCGTGCCCAGCGCCGGAAAAGTTTCGGGAATACTCTTAGCCTCTGTCGCATGACTCCATGAAAGAGAACACAGCGACAGCCAAAGCAAACACGAAAATTTTAAAACAGTACGCAACGCTCAGGCTTTCCTTTCAATCACCGCTGCAAAAAATCCATCGGTATGATGACGATGAGGTAGTAATTTAAGATAGTCATCCATAGCTAATGAAATTTTTTGCTCAGCTAGCACTTCACTCATAGGACGCAATTCATAATCAGGATGTGTGCTGAGGAAGTTAGTAACAATGGATTCATTTTCTTCTTCCAGCAAGCTACACGTTGCATACACCACACGCCCGCCCGGCTTGACTAACCGCGCCGCGCTAGCAAGTATCGACGTCTGTAGCTGACTCATTTGCTCAATATCATTTTCTGACTGACGCCATTTCATATCGGGGTTGCGGCGCAAGGTTCCTAAACCACTGCAAGGTGCATCAATCAAAACACGATCAAGCTTGCCCGACAGACGTTTTATTTTGGCGTCTTTCTCATGCGCCATCAAACCGGGATGAACATTCGACAAACCGCTGCGCGCCAGTCTGGGCTTTAATTTAGCCAAGCGCTTTTCTACAACATCAAAGGCATATAAGCGTCCGGTGTTGCGCATCCACGCACCAAGAGCGAGTGTTTTGCCGCCAGCACCCGCACAAAAATCAGCCACCATTTCACCGCGTTTAGCTCCAACAATTTGCGCCAGTAACTGACTACCTTCATCTTGCACTTCAACCCAACCGTCTTTAAAGATAGGCATATTTTGAAGTGCAGGTTTTTTTCTTATGCGTAAACCCAACGGGGAATACGGCGTTGGCTCACTCACAATACCTGCAGTCGTTAGCTCAGCCTGCACTGCTTCGAGCGATGATTTAATCGTATTAATCCGAAGATCAAGCGGAGCACTCTCATTTAACGCATCAACCAATTGAAATGCTTCTTCTTCACCTAACTGCGCGATCAATCGACTCATAATCCAATCGGGCATATTGGTTCTGAGTGGGACAGAAAAGCTGTGCGTATCCAGCGCTAACACTTCGGTTAACCACGCCGTCTCTTGCTCGGACAAACCCGCTATCGACTCCACACCAACGGCATGAGCCAAACCCAACAAAGCAATACGGCGCATCTGCGAGCCCGAGCCTGATTCAGCTAAATGAGTAAACAACGTTCGTTTGCGCAGTAGTGCATACACCGCTTCCGCGACAACTCCGCGTTCACGCCCGCCTAACCTAGGGTGTTCACGAAAATAGCGCGAGAGCACCATATCCGCCGCCGCGGTAAAGCGCAGCACATCGCGCAAGGCTTCTTCAGTACTTGCGATGATTGCAGGTGGCAATCTCATAGTTTATTGCTTTCAGAAAATAGGAGGCGTTCTACAGCCTAAAATGTGAGGCGAGATAATCGCCTAAAAAGAATTCAGTACTACTTGCCTGCAGAGCGCATGACCCGACCATCAACCAGCTTGAGCGTACCGGACATCAGATCGCGCACTGCTTGAGGATAGATTCGATGCTCCTGCTCGAGCACGCGCGCAGCTAGCGTGTCCTCAGTATCATCGTCGAGTACCGGCACAGCCGCTTGCGCAATGATAGGGCCGTGATCTAGTTCAGCCGTCACAAAATGTACCGTTGCACCATGCACTTTGACGCCCGCATCGATTGCCTGCTGATGCGTGTGCAAGCCAGGAAAACTTGGTAGCAGCGAAGGATGAATATTAATGAGTCGTCCAAAATATCGGTTTACAAATCCAGGCGTCAGGATCCGCATGAACCCGGCCAATACAATTAAGTCGGGAGAATGTTGATCAATCAGGTCGGCCAATGCAGCATCGAATTGTTCGCGATCTGGGTAATCACGATGATTGATTGCGAAGGTAGCGATACCTGCAGCGCGAGCCACATCCAAACCCGCTGCCGTCGGTTGATTACTGATCACTGCCGCAATCTGCTCTGGCCAACGATCAGCAGCCGCCACTTTGAGCATGGCTTGCATATTGCTGCCGCGTCCGGAAATTAGGATAACGATGCGCTTCATAGAGCGAATTTTAACAGCGCATCCTTGTTACCGAAGCAGAATAAGCGCACCGCGCTTAAGGCTGAAAAAACGCTGAAACGATGGATTGCTTATTGAAAAGAGAAAAATACCCGGAAAGGGATTTTTTTCTCAGCCCAGAAATCAGCGGCATCACGAAACACATCCAACAGATTTTCGCGCGCTTCTTTATCAAATTTCTGAGTACTGGGAAGCTGCTCTAAGACCACCAAAAAGCCGGTTTGATCGCCCGCTTCATGCATCACCTTAGTCAGGCATTCAGTCAGCGCGTCATAATTTTTGGCAAATTGCTTGGGCAGATAAAACGATTCAGCAATGATGCCCAGCATTTGTTGACGTGTCTGTCCCTGCGCGCAATGAGCATAAAGAAAATGCTGGCCGAGACGAACCGCCTCTTCCTGCAATTCGGTCACCCGAAAGGCGCGGATAGACTGCACCACATTCGTTGGAACGGCGCGAAGCAGACCACTGGCAGGAATGACTTCCTGGACCTCGTCCTCGCGCTGCAAAGGCGCGCTGAGCATGTAAATGTTCACGGTAATTTTTTAACAACAAAAAACGCACGCAATTTCAAAGTAATTGTTAATTCTGCAACGACTGCGTACGCACGTTAGTCCTAATTTGCTGTCGGCCGCCTTTAATAGGCTCTTGATCGCCAGCAACTCGTGATGATACCTGTCCTTTGGTCTCGGCAAAACCCCTGAGCGACCTCAAGGGCATAAATACAGGTAGTTATTTGGCAATAAACATCAGGGAGAGGCTGATTTATTGTGAATTTTATGAGGAGTGTTTGGCGCCATCCCAACAAACTATTTAATTGGGTGGGCTTAAGGTTAAGGGCTGAAGTTGCCGAATCGAAAAGGAATAGAGCCGAATCAGGTTAATGCTCAGATGGTTTAAAAAATTGCAACACTTCGTTTTTCCTTTTTAAGACATCAATTTGTCCCAATTCAATCAGTGAACGAGTATAGCTAGCCTCAAACAACAAATACGAAGCAAGCGCAGAGCCGCGCTGCTCGGTCGCACCAATCGCTGATAGAAGCGTGCGTATCGGCAAAGGCAAACTACCCACATGACGGCTAGCGATCAAATCTAAGGGCTGGGACGGTGTAATGGCCAGCATTTCAACAGGATGCAATGGAGTCAGCGCTCGCTGTTCAGGGGTCAATAAGGCTAGCGTGCCATTGATTCGGGTGAGCCTCTCGATATCCGATGACAGTCCATCCAAAAAAATACTGGACATAGCATGACCCGCGATTTGTGCAAGACTGGGATAGCCGGAAAACTGACTGAACTCACGCTTCACACCGACGTTACCCGCACCAATCACCAGCACCTTGTTTGCACCCAGATGAATAGCCGGTGATATAGGTGCCACGTCGCGCATAGAGCCATCACCAAAGTACTCACAGCGATCATTGCAGTACAAAGGTACCGCAGGAAAAATAAGAGGAATAGCTGAAGAAGCCAGCAGATGATCAATACTAATTTGCTGCTGAACCGACATACGCTGCGCCCGCTGCCATGGAGAAATCTCAGCTGCCGACTGATAAAAAATGACGTGTCGGCCTGCGGTATACGACGAAGCGGACACCGCCAACGCATCGATGGCTCCCTGCTCCAATGCCGCATCCAAACGCGGCAAATCGATCATCTTGTTTAACAAATCCGCCAGCGGGGAATTATCCAGGAGCGAATTCGGCGGCTGAGAATGCCACTTGCGCAGCAACCATCCAAATGAAAGTAAAGAAAGCCAGCGCGCCCCGGATCGAATCACGCCTATCG
>CANGFL010000045.1 GCA_947453015.1 Oxalobacteraceae bacterium
AGGACCATCCCATGGCTCCATCATCGCTGCATGGTATTCGTAAAACGCACGACGATTTTCATCCATCAACGTGTGGTTTTCCCATGCTTCTGGAATCATCATCATCATGGCTTGCGCTATCGGGTAGCCCGCCATCACCAATAATTCAAGCGCATTATCAAAGCATGCTGTATCCGATTGACCTTCATATATCAATGGAAATAACTTTTGTAAATCTTCATTCAACACAGCGGATTTCATCACGCCTTCGCGGGCGCGCATCCAGTTGAAGTTTCCTTTAACGGTGTTGATCTCGCCGTTGTGCGCGAGTAGGCGATAAGGATGAGCCAACGGCCATTCAGGGAATGTATTCGTAGAGAATCGTTGATGCACCAAAGCTAATGCCGACACACACCGCGGATCTTGCAAATCTTTGTAGTACACACCGACCTGATCGGCCAGTAACAAACCTTTGTAAACCACAGTACGAGCAGACATCGATGGCACAAAAAATTCTTTACCATGCAGTAAATTCAATGCCTGAATAGCGTGACCTGACGATTTACGAATGACATAGAGTTTTCGCTCTAGTGCATCGGTCACCATGATGTCTTGACCGCGACCAATAAAAATTTGGCGAATCACTGGCTCTTTGTCGCGCACGGTAGGCGACATTGGCATCTCGCGATTGACAGGCACATCACGCCAGCCCAATACCACTTGCGCTTCAGCGTGAACCGCTCTTTCGATTTCTTGTTCGCAGGCTATGCGCGATGCATTTTCTTTCGGCAGAAAGACCATGCCCACACCGTACTCGCCGGGGGGAGGCAAGGTCACACCCTGCTTCGCCATTTCTTCGCGGTAAAACTGATCAGGTAATTGAATCAATATGCCTGCGCCATCACCCATCAAAGGATCTGCACCCACTGCACCGCGATGGTCGAGGTTATGCAGAATTTTGAGGCCTTGCTCAACTATCGAGTGGCTTTTCTGACCTTTGATATGAGCGATGAATCCGACACCACAGGCGTCGTGTTCGTTAGTCGGATCGTATAAACCTTGGGCTTTCATCGCAGGACTCCACGGCATTAATAAAGAGCGTGAAAGGATAGTGCAACGCAATAAACAGAGCAATGAAAAAAAATAGGGTCGGATATCTTATTTTAAGCCGCACCAGTACAGGGAAAATAAAATAGGGTCAGATTAATTTTGGTGAGGGTTTTAGCCCGAATTACTGCGTTAGCAGTCGCTATTCGTCACCGCAAACCCACTTCGGCACAGCTTGGAACTAACCATTCCCCGAGGGAATATTCCCTTCTACGAACCCTCGGCGGCCGGCTGTTTGCGCGGCCGGCCGCGCCGCGCAGGCTCTAACCGGCGATCGGTTAATTTGCCCAGTCGGCGACGAAACTCCTCCGAACCCAAAGGCCAAGCCTTACGGGTCGCCGCCTCAATATCGGCGATCAGTTCAGACGATCCCGACGTGTGAGCTAGTTGTTGGTAAGCGGCCTCGCGCTCAAACGGTGTATTTCCCAGCGCCCAATAGGCAGGATGATCGGCTAGCCAGACTTCGCGCCGGGCCCCAGAATGATGCGCGTAACTCGACCAGGTATACGACAAGGGGTCGGAAACAATGCCAGCCACGACCGGCTGTTGCTCTATCAGTTGGGCGCACGCCAGAAAATACGTATCGGCATCCATCACGGTTGCGCGGAAACGACCCTCCCACAAATTACCGCTACGACCGTGACGCGCATTGAAATACGGAACGTAATGGCGCCCTATGGCCTGCATGAGCTTTCCCAGACCTTCAGCATCGGAAGGTGTCGCCATCAATTGAACTCGACTCGGCATCAGCACATATGCATGAATAGCGACGCCCGATCTCTGCGCTGATTCGCGCAGAGAGGAAAGAAAGTATTGGTAATCAGCGTCGTCTAAAACGATGTGTTGATCGTTATTGCCGCGGGCGACGATGTAATGAAGATGGTTTGGCACCACCAGTCTGGGCAGGCGGGCCATAAAATTTCAACGACAACGAGTTAGCACTATGAGAGACGTCAGACAGTTCAAACGCGCAAGCGTTTAAAACGGAATATCGTCATCCATATCGCTCATGCTCGGCGCCTGTTTGGCTGGAGCCCGCGCACCAGCAGATGCCGTCTTGGCTGGGGCTGATCCATAACCCGCATCATCCATCGATGCACTGCCGCCACCCATACCCTGACGACTGCCCAGCATTTGCATGGTGTCCGCAATGATTTCTGTCGAATATTTTTCGATGCCATCTTTGTCGGTCCACTTACGCGTACGCAGTTTGCCCTCGACATAAACCTGAGAGCCTTTTTTCAAATACTGCCCAGCGATTTCTGCCAGCTTGCCAAAAAACGCAATGCGATGCCATTCGGTCGCTTCTTTCTGCTCGCCAGAGGCTTTGTCTTTCCACTTATCCGTGGTTGCCACAGCAATGTTTGTCATGGCATCGCCACTAGGCATATAGCGCGTCTCAGGATCACGACCTAAATTGCCAACGATGATGACTTTATTGACCGACGCCATAGCTTTCTCCTGTGATTGCGTTGATTTCAGCGAGAGGGGGAAACAGATAATCAGTGAGTGCTTGCCTGATGCTTAATACACATCATGCAAACCTCGTAGAGAGACACATTATAAGGCACTCGACTAAAACAACGCGGGAGCTTAAGCGCAATTAGTTAGTCAAAAGCGCATTCAGACACATGCAGCGCAGTAAAAACATCGTCGAAATGCCGAATATCGAAACACTTGCACAAAACCTGAACATATTCATGCAGCCACGCTTGGCAAATGAAATAAACGACCTACACCCAGCATAAATAGCAAGCGGCATAGAACTAGAAGCGAACCATGAAAACCCGTTATAGTAGCAGGCTGACTCGCGCTCATTTGTCAAAAATTTTGGCAAAAAGACATTCACGCGAGAGTAAATCGATCTGGACATCCGCATGGAAGAAATTCGTATTCGTGGTGCACGCACTCACAACCTGAAAAACATCAGTCTTGATCTGCCACGTAACAAACTCATCGTTATCACCGGTTTATCCGGCTCGGGAAAATCGTCACTCGCGTTCGATACGCTGTATGCCGAAGGCCAACGACGCTACGTAGAATCGTTGTCGGCATACGCGCGTCAATTTCTTCAGCTAATGGAAAAACCTGACGTCGACATGATCGAAGGATTGTCGCCGGCGATTTCGATAGAACAAAAAGCGACGTCACATAATCCGCGCTCTACGGTTGGTACAGTCACCGAAATTCACGATTACCTGCGTTTGTTATTTGCGCGAGTAGGCACACCCTATTGCCCGGATCACCCAGAAAATCCACTCGCTGCGCAATCGGTGTCGCAAATGGTGGATACGGCAATGGCTATGCCGGAAGACACTAAGCTAATGATCATGGCGCCCGTGGTAGCCAACCGCAAAGGTGAGCACAGCGATTTATTTCAAGCCATGCAGGCGCAGGGCTTTGTTCGCTTTCGTATACAAAGCGGCACGCTGGCAGCAAAAATCTATGAAGTCGACGATCTACCCAAACTCAAAAAAACAGAAAAGCACACGATTGATGTCGTTATTGATCGCGTAAAAGTTCGTAGCGATATCAAACAACGTCTTGCAGAGAGTTTTGAAACGGCTTTGCGCATAGCCGAAGGACGCGCTATCGCTTTAGAGATGGATACAGGCCACGAACATATTTTCTCGAATAAATTTGCGTGCCCTGTTTGCGGCTACTCACTGCAAGAACTCGAGCCGCGATTATTTTCATTCAATAACCCGATGGGTGCGTGCCCTGAATGTGATGGACTGGGACATATAGAATTTTTTGATCCAAAACGCATCGTCGCGTTTCCCAATCTTTCGCTCGCTTCGGGCGCCGTCAAAGGTTGGGACAGACGTAATCAGTTTTATTTTCAAATGCTGTCGTCGTTAGCTAAGCACTATGAATTTGATCTTGATCTGCCTTTCGAACAATTGCCGGAAAAAGCGCAGCAGGCTGTTTTATTTGGCTCAGGCAAAGAAAAAATTCCCTTCGCTTATGTTAATGAGCGCGGCCGCACAGTAATCAAAGAACACACGTTTGAAGGTGTCGTCCCTAATCTGCAACGCCGCTATCACGAAACTGATTCGATGGCGGTCAAAGAAGAGTTGGCAAAATTTATCAATGAAAAAGAATGCCCGGAATGTCATGGCGCACGCTTACGAGTAGAGGCACGCTTTGTCAAAGTGGGAGAAGGTTCGCAGCAACGCGCCATATTCCAAGTGGCCGAAATGCCACTGCGAGACACCTTAGATTTTTTTGAGAAATTAAAATTACGCGGCGCAAAAAAAGAAATCGCCGACAGAATTATTAAAGAAATTATCTCGCGCCTCAAATTTCTTAATAATGTCGGATTAGATTATTTATCGCTGCACCGCAGTGCCGACACCTTATCGGGCGGCGAAGCGCAACGCATACGACTGGCATCGCAAATTGGTTCGGGTTTAACTGGCGTGATGTACGTTCTTGATGAGCCCTCGATCGGCCTGCACCAGCGCGACAATGATCGTCTCATCACCACTCTCAAGCACTTACGCGATATTGGTAACACTGTGCTCGTCGTTGAGCATGATGAAGATGCGATTCGTAGCGCTGATTACATTGTTGACATGGGCATGGGCGCAGGGGTGCATGGTGGTGAGGTCGTTGCACAGGGCGGTATTAGTGACATACTCAAAAATAAAAAATCACTCACAGCTCAATACCTCAACGGCAATCTCGCTATTGAAGTACCTCAGCAGCGCACGATCGCCGACAGAAAAAAACTGCTGGTAATTAACGGCGCCGAAGGCAACAATCTCAAATCAGTGAATCTAGAAATACCCGTCGGTTTGCTAACCTGCGTGACGGGTGTATCGGGCTCAGGTAAATCAACGCTGATTAACGATACGCTGCATCATGTGCTGGCGCGCCATTTATACGGTTCACAAGCAGAACCAGCGCCACACGAAAGCGTCTCGGGCCTAGAGCATTTTGATAAAGTGATTTCAGTTGATCAAGCGCCTATTGGTCGTACGCCACGCTCAAATCCTGCGACGTATACGGGCCTATTCACACCTATCCGTGAATTATTTTCTACCGTTCCACAAGCCAAAGAACGTGGCTACTCCGCAGGCCGCTTCTCGTTTAACGTCAAAGGTGGTCGTTGCGAAGCCTGTCAAGGCGATGGCGTCATCAAAGTTGAAATGCACTTTCTACCCGACGTTTACGTGCCCTGCGATGTTTGTCACGGCAAACGCTACAACCGCGAGACGTTAGAAGTTCAATACAAAGGGAAAAATATTTCTGAAGTACTGGGCATGACTGTTGAAGATGCTCATGTATTTTTCAAGCCCGTTCCGCTGATTGCTCGCAAACTACAAACCTTACTTGATGTCGGTCTGGGTTACATACGTTTAGGTCAGAGTGCCACCACGCTATCGGGTGGCGAAGCGCAACGCGTCAAGTTATCACTAGAATTATCCAAACGTGACACAGGTCGCACGCTCTACATACTTGATGAGCCCACTACCGGTTTACATTTTCACGACATCGCTCTCTTGCTGAAAGTCATACATCGCTTGCGCGATCAAGGTAATACCTTGGTGACTATTGAGCACAATCTGGATGTCATCAAAACAGCCGATTGGATTATTGATCTAGGTCCGGAAGGTGGCGCTGGAGGTGGTCAAATCATCGCCTCAGGAACACCTGAACAAGTAGCAAAAAATCCCGCTAGCGTGACCGGTAAATACCTTGCGCCTTTGCTCGTAACTAAAAAAGAGAAAAAGCGCGCTTAACAAGAAACACAGAACCTCACTCTGCACTGGCTTGAAGTAATTCAGGCCAGTGGATTTATTTTTCCAGTAATCGTTTCTCTGCGCGCTCTAGTGCCGTTGCGGCACCTCGCAAAACCACCACGTCACCCGCTTCAAGAACGGTATCCGGAGCGAAGGGAATACGGCTTTTCCCGCGCCGGACGGCAGTAATCTCCGCTCCCAATGCTTCGATGTTCAATGCTGACATTGATAAGCCAATTGCTGATGCCTTATCGTGCAAGGGCACAGAATGAAGTCGCACTTGCAGATGTTCATCATCGTCGGCCACATCACCTAATCCATGAAAGTAACCGCGCAACGACGCATAGCGTTCACTTCGAGCTGCTTGTACCCGCTGAATCACACGCCGCAACGGCACGCCTTTGAGTAACAGTGCATGCGATGCAAGCATCAAACTACCTTCTATCGCCTCGGGCACCACTTCATCGGCGCCACCGGCTCTGAGCACATCCAAATCATCTTCACCCACGCTACGCACAATGGCGGGCAGATTGGGCGCAAGTTCATTCGCAAAATGCAGCGTCTTTAAAGCGGCTTGTGTATCAGCATACGTAATCACCAGTGCGGCCGCACGATGTATGCCTGCAGCGATCAAACTCTCGCGACGAGTGGCATCACCATAAGACACTTCAGCACCCGCATTTTGTGCTTCGATAACTCGCTCTGGATCAAGATCAAGTGCGTGGTACGGAATGTTTTCTTCTTCGAGTAATTTCGCCAGACTTTGACCGCTGCGGCCAAAACCAGCAATGATCACTTGCCCTTCTTCTTTCATGGCTCGACTAGCAATACGCGTGAGATTTAACGATTGCTCCATCCATTCGCTGGATGAGAACTTCATCGCAATACGATCAAAATTGGCAAAAATAAAGGGGGTAGCCAGCATAGACAACACCATGGCAGCCAAAATCAACTGCACTAACGCAGGATCAACCAAGCCTAGTCCACCCGCTTGGTTTAACAAAACAAAACCAAATTCTCCGCCTTGCGCCAGACCCAAACCCGTACGTAATGCCACGCCGGGCTTGGCACCAAATACACGAGCCAGTAACGCGATTAAGCCAAACTTAAGACACAAGGGTATGACTAACAAAAGAAGCACTAACAAGAAATGGTCAACTACGAGCCGCAGATCGAGCAACATGCCGACGCTAATGAAAAAAAGGCCAAGCAGCACATCACGAAACGGTTTGATGTCTTCTTCAACCTGAATCCGAAACTCAGTTTCAGAAATCAGCATGCCTGCTACAAACGCGCCTAAGGCGAGTGATAAACCTGCGATTTCAGTAATCCACGCAGCGCCCAATGTCACCAGCAAGAGGTTAAGCATGAATAGTTCGTGCGAGCGACGTTGCACGACGATCTGAAACCATCGCCGCAATAAAATTTGCCCAAGAAATAGCAGTAGGAACAATACGAAACAGGCTTTGATGCCTGCCATGACCAGATCTTCGACCAGATCAGGGCCCGGATGAGCCAGTGAAGGCAGCACAATGATGAGTGGTACAACGGCCAGATCCTGAAACAGCAAGATGCTCGTGATTCGCCGACCATGCTCACTTTCCAGCTCCAGCTTTTCGGTTAGCAGCTTCAGCACGATGGCAGTTGACGACATGGATAGTGCAGCGCCAAGTGCAAAAGAAGTACTCCAGCTAATTCCCATTACCGACGGCAGCAGCTTAGCCATCAAGCTTGAGCATAAAACTGTCACGACGATCGTCAGAACGACCTGCGCCATCCCCAGGCCAAAAACATTTCGCCGCATTGATTTCAGCTTGGGTAGCGAGAATTCAAGTCCAATGGAAAACATCAGAAAGACGATGCCGAACTCCGCCAGCATATGGGTCGCATTGCTATTAGCGGCGAGCGCCAACGCATGCGGGCCGATCAGAATGCCGACCGTGAGATAGCCCAACATGGGTGGCAAATTCATCATGCGGAATGCCACCACGCCCAAAACAGCGGCAACCAGCAAGATGAGCGTCAGTTCCAGCGGTGAATTCATGGGCCAATGCGATCGTTAAAGGGCTTAGCAACTAACTGAGGGCGAGAATTACTCTGTGTGGCAGGATCTTTTACCACTGGCAGGTTTTTTGCTTTAAATCTTGGGCTATACTCTACGCATGAGTGTAACCCATGAAAAAAGGTTCTCGCAGCAAATTGACAACAGCGTTGCTAGTCGCGCGCTGGAGTTGGCACGCGACACACTACAAATTGAGGCCGACGCCATACTGGCATTAAAGGCTCGTCTCTCAGCGGATACCCATCACGACTTTGCACGCGCGACTGCTTTACTGCTCAGCTGTAGTGGCCGCGTCGTTGTTTCCGGGATGGGAAAGTCGGGCCACATCGCAAGAAAAATTGCTGCTACCTTTGCCTCCACCGGCACACCCGCCATGTTCGTCCATCCGGGTGAAGCGGCGCATGGTGATTTAGGCATGGTCACCAAAGCTGACGCAATGATTGCGATCTCTTATTCTGGCGAGTCGGACGAATTACTCGCCATTACCCCAGTCATAAAACGTCTGGGCGCAAAACTCATCTCCATGACGGGTAATCCTGATTCATCACTCGCTCGCCTGGCCGACGTACACCTAAACATCGCGGTAGAAAAAGAAGCCTGCCCACTTAATTTAGCACCCACTGCAAGTACCACCGTAACGCTCGCACTCGGTGACGCCTTAGCGGTGGCGATGCTCGATGCACGCGGATTTCGCGAAGAGGATTTTGCGCGCTCTCACCCCGGTGGCTCGCTAGGACGCAG
>CANGFL010000046.1 GCA_947453015.1 Oxalobacteraceae bacterium
ATCAACAGGCAAGATACAAAAATTTTTGTTACGGCAGGAAGCGGGTTCGGTAAAAGCGATTCACCAGGAATGAATCTGCAGTGATGAGGATTGTTGCTATAAAAAACCCGGCATGTGCCGGGTTTTTAAATTAAGATTTTTTGTAGCGATGTTTTATTACTTCTTTTCTTTAGGCGCTAACTTCACCTGAGCCATAATCGCAAAGGCTTGCGGTGTGAGTGTTGTCCACTGCTCTAAGTCCTTAGGAGATACATTGGTCGGTGGCGGGCCAATATTAAGTAACGCAGTCTGAAAATCTTTTTCAGTGGGTTTTTCAGGTAATTTTGAAAATAAATTGATACGCCAGATATTGCAAATAGCCGCCTCACGCACACGATCATTTTTTACACCCGGCCAGCCTTTAGCCATTTCAGCGACGACTTCATCGCGCTGAACGCGGACATCGTTCGGCGTTACTTTGGCTTTAGTACGATTACTTTTATGAAGAATATGTACTTGTGCAAATAGTCCGGCAAACTGCGTCATTAACTCACCAAACTGAGGTGTGGGCACCGTCAGCGTCGAGTGAATAACGGACATGGCTGAGCAACGTAATGCCGCGGTTTCAATCGAGGCATCTTGTGCGCTCGCGTTGGGTGCAGACAAAATAAGTAGATTGATGCTGAGTGCCGCGAGTAGTGACGAGAATTTTTTGACGTGCATGATGGGGTCTCTGTTGATGTTTTATCGTTCTAATTAATAACGTGCTTAGCTGCGCAATCCTTTTAGTGGTTTGTGCTGACTGCCACCTGAAGTATCCAGTGCACACTCTGAGACAATTGTAGCTGATCTGGAGAAACATCCGTACCAGAGGCTAATTTCAACAAACAAAATATAATCGAGCTTTGCGGCCTTCGGGCAGCCTGACTTTCAAAGTGATTTTTCATGCGAGTATTTAATTTCAGTGCGGGTCCAGCGGTGTTGCCGGAAGCCGTTTTACAGCGAGCAGCCGAGGAAATGCTGGATTGGCGTGGTAGCGGCATGTCGGTGATGGAAATGAGTCACCGTGGCAAAGAATTTATGAGTATTGCCCACAGCGCGGAAGCGAATTTTAGACAGCTGTTGAGCATACCCTCACATTACAAAGTCTTATTCCTACAGGGCGGCGCCATGGCGATGAATGCGCTGATCCCCATGAATTTGCTCGGTAGGCATCGGTCTGCTGATTATGTGAATACAGGTATTTGGTCATCTAAATCAATTAGCGAGGCGAAAAAATATTGTCAGGTGAATGTGGCAGCTTCGTCGGAAGATAAGGATTTTACGTATGTCCCTGCGCAGTCCACATGGAAACTCGACCCGCAAGCAGCTTATCTTCATATTTGCAGTAACGAGACAATAGGTGGTGTTGAATACCACTGGTTGCCCGATGCCGGTAATGTACCTTTGGTCGCCGATATGTCGTCAAACATCTTGTCGACAGTTATTAATGTGAGTGACTACGCCGTGATCTATGGCGGTGCGCAAAAAAATATTGGTCCTGCAGGATTGACCTTTGTGATTGTGCGTGATGATTTGCTGGAAAGAGCGCTAGACATTACTCCGACCGTATTCCACTGGAAAGAACAAGCCGAGCATGAATCTATGGTGAATACGCCGCCTACGTATGGAATTTATATGGCCGGTCTGGTATTCGAGTGGTTGCAGCAGCAAGGCGGTTTGGCAGCTATTGAAAAAATGAATGCTGAGAAGGCATCGCGTCTATATAACTACTTAGATTCGACAGATTTTTATTCCAGTCCAGTGAGTATCAATGACAGGTCGCGCATGAATATTCCTTTTCATTTACATGACACACGCTTAAACGACAGTTTTCTTGATGGCGCTCAAGAGCGTGGCTTATTGCAGTTAAAAGGTCATCGTAGTGTCGGTGGTATGCGTGCCTCTCTTTATAATGCGATGCCCATTGATGGCGTGATCGCATTAGTCAATTATCTGCGTGATTTCGAAAAACATCATGCTTAGTCTGTAAATCGCAAAATATACCTATCGCTTTATTGCCTGCATAGCTTGTCTTTGTGTCGTATTGGGGATTTAATCGTCTTCCACCAAGTCCAATCGAAAAGTTGTTTTGATCTATCGTCATCACAAAAATTTTTCTGATTTGTTCGACCAGGAGTCATCATGCAGAGCGAAGCGCGACAGGACATCGAGCCTGTTCAAACAATTTTCGAATGTGGTCCGCAGGAAAAAGTACGTCGTGAGCTAATGCATGCTTTGCGCTATAGCGGTGAACGGCCTGTTGCAGAGCTGGTCGAGATGTCGGATGCTGAGCGTTGCAAATGGTTATTTTGGAATTTACACGAAAACTTAGAAGAAATTCGTGCCATGGAGCCAACCTTGTCGGCACGCGTCACGGGAACTCAATTTACGGTGACCGATGGATCGCGCTTGCTGGGTCAAGGTTGCATTGAGAAGCGTCTCGATCTTTCATGCAAGTGGTCGATGTCACTCTCGTGTGCCGGACCTCATGAGGAAATATCGCATGCCATTGGTGAGGGCTGGATTAACTTAGTCATTGCTGATGAAGCACCTGCCTATCTGACTTTGCGTGACGGTCAGAAAGCGTATCTGGATGCAGATCACTCTGTCTATCCGAATCAAATTTATCTAGAAGGTTGGATTACGCCAGATATTTGGCATGAGATGCGAACACATCTTTCCAATCCTAATCCTACCTGTCGCACCGATATCGTTTTGCTCGATAACGTTTTGTTCCCCGTAAAAAAAGAATTTGATTTTGTGGCAGGGCCACCTGGCGCGTTAGGCGTCATTACGATGGAGTTTCGTGCTTTTTCGCATCCCACTGAACGACGCGCTAACCGGCGCGGCGAACCCAGACTACGTTAGGGAGTTGATGATTATGAACAGACTATTTGTACATCGTGAGCCAGTGCCTACACCCGAAGATCAGCCGTTTCACGAAGATGTACCGCATCCCGTGCCGCAAGATGAGCCTGTACCCGATCCGCATCCAGAGTAGCAGTAATCAGACGCAGATTAATTCAATGGATGATGAGTCGCTTTATAGTGCAGGCGCGTGTTCGCGTTCCATGATGCGTTGAACGCGTCGTAGATACCAAGCTAATGCGAGTCCTACTAGCGCAAGGCTAAGGCTATTACCCAACCAAAAACCAGCAGCGCCTAGTAAAAAGCTAGGCGTCATTCCGGTGATATTAAATCCGATTACATAACCGCCGCCCAGACCTACGCCCCACAATGCCACTGCATACATCAGCGTGGGTATCGTTGCGACTTTGTAGGCACGTAAAACAAAAGCTGTACCAACTTGAATTGCATCGAATAGCTGGTAGAACGCGATGAAAAAAAATAGCGGCATCGCAGCGCTAGCTACGCCGACATCGGGTGTATACAGCCCAATGATGTAAGAGCGCGTAAGCCAAACAACGATGCCCAAGCTAACCGAAAGAGTGACTCCCAACCGTATACCTGCGCGACCTGTGTGGCGAGCTGAGAGTAAGCGGCCAGCACCAATTTCTTGTGCCACCAATGTGGTTGTCGCATTCGCTATCGACAGCGGAAGCATATAGAGCACCGTGCCGAAGTTGGCTGTGATTTGATGCGCTGCTAAGGTGTTACTACCTAAGCGAGCGATGAACAGCGCCATGAAGGTGAAGGCAGTCACTTCAATTAAATACGACAGGCCCATAGGTAAGCCGAGTTTGAGTAATGCCGACTGAGCTTTCCAAAGCGGGCGATCTATTCCGTGGCCAAAAATGTGAAATTGATTGAAAAAAGAATCCTGGCGCAGAATCAGCCAACTGATGAGTGCGATTAACCATGCACTGACGGCAGTCGCTATTGCGCAGCCGGGACTGCCGAAGGCAGGCAAACCTAAACCACCGAAAATAAATAGCGCGTTGAGTGGAATCTTTAATCCCAAACCAGCGATTTGCATCAGCATGACGTTGCGCGGTCGTGATAAAGCCGTGTTTAACGACGCATACACGCGAAAGCCTAATGATGCAGGTAGTGCGAGTGACAGTATTTGCAGATAGCGTTCAACAGTTTCTGTCATTTCGGGTGGAGCATGCGCTACAGAGAGTAGTGCATGAGGGAAGCTTAATAGGCAAGCGCCGACGATAGACAGAAAAATAGCCAACCACATGCCTTGTCGGACTTCGGCACCAATGGCATCGAATTTTTTCGCGCCGAATAATTGTGCGATGGTGGGCGAGAGCGCTTGCAACACGCCCGATAAGCCGACGAATACACTAATGTAAATAGATGCACCCAGACCGAGTACGGCTAAATCGATTGCAGAGTAGCGCGCCGTCATGGCGGTGTCGATCACGCCGTTACCAACGACGGCTAATTGACCGATTAATATGGGCCAAGCGAGTCGCGCAACGCGCGAGGTCAGCGACGAGTTATGCGGACTGGCCGCGAGAGTCATGGGGAATTGCGCTTGTAGAGACGGAAAAATTCGTGACGATCAGAGGGACGACGACCTTGCCATAGCAGCGTTACATCGCCTTCGATTTTTTTCAATGAACCACCGCGACGACGTAATCCATCGTCCTGCACGAGCAGTAATTCACAATTCGAATGAGTCGAGCTGCGGCTGAAATTAATTTGACCTAAATAGCCAAACGAAGCTCGCTGCGCAGGACCAACGCCATCGGTATCAACGCAACGATAGCTTTCTGGTAGATGAGTTTCAATTTCTGCCGCAACGCTGGAGTAGCTTTGCGCGTAGTTCAACCACGGTAACCAGAGCGTCATTAGAAGTACCCAGCACAGAACCAGTCCACCGGTAGATAACACGACAGCGCGCCACAACACGGAAGGCTGACGTCCCAACCGCCAGCGTAATAGCAGTACCCAACCAACGGTCGTGGCTAGTGCAACGAACGTGGCTAAAAAGTTGAATTCGGGCTCAAACCCCGGCGCGACCTTGAACGCATTTTTTGCGAGTTTTTCTGGCCAACCAGTTTGTTTAGCAATCCATCCTAGCCAAATGAATGAGGCAATGGCGGTCAGTGTCATCACTGAGAACCAGTCGATTGCATTAATCGCGCCACGTTTTAGTGTGGGCAATCCAAAGGTCGCCAAAATCGCCAGTGGTGGTAACAACGAAAGTAATTCATGATCTTTCGGTGAGCTAGTGAACAGATTTAACAGTAATAGTGCAACGACACCTGAAGTGGTTAGCAATACATGCAGCGTCGCTTGCGAGCGCCAAGCCCACACTGTCCATGCGGCAATCGGCCATGCCGGCCAGGTGTACCAAACTAACGTTTTAGAGAGAAAACCTAGCGTAGCCAACCGAGGCCAACTCAGCATGTGCAAGTTGGTGTTCAACCAGACATCAGTGACTTCTGCGCTGCCAGGCATCAATGCACGATGAGCTAATAGCCATGTCAGCGGTATCAGCAATCCAATCGGTAGTGTCGTGCGTGCGAGGTGCAACATGACATCGCGATAGCGCAGAGCCGCCAAGATCAACAAACTAATCCATAGCGCCAGCGGCACGGTCCAGCCGCGCGCGAGTACTAATAATCCGAGTGTGATACCCAGACCCGCAGCGGCGCGTGTATTGGCTTTATCGAACAGGCAGGCTGCGGCATAGAAAGCTGCAGCAACCAATGCGACGTGTAATGCAGGTGTAGCAGTTTCATGACTGCGTAACAGTAAACCCAAGCAAGCAACATAAATTAAGACGGCGCCATCGGCCAGGGTGCGTCCATAATCCATCGCGGCGGGTTGTCCACCAAAGGCGAGCTTTAACGGTTGGGCTTCATTGCGGCGTCCGAGTACAAATGCCGTACGCCATACAGAAACAACGCCAATGGCAAAAAATACGAGTACTGAAATTCTGGCGGCTACTGCATCGGTGAGTAGCCAGCCGAATACTTTGATGAGTAGCGCACCTATCCAGAAAGCCAGTGGTGCTTCGTTGGGCATGGACAGGCCAGCGATGTTGGGAGCGAGCCAGTCGGCTAGCGATCCGTGCGCCATGGTCCACATGATGCCAAAGCCAGCCGCATCATCAGTTTTCCAAGGATCGCGCCTAAGTATTCCGGGCAATATGTACAGCAAGCACATGACGACCAAACCCCAGCGCGGCAAGGCGAGTGTCGCAGCAGCAGGCAGTCGTACGGGTTTCATTCAGTCGAATCGTTGGAAGTCAGAGTTGGCAAAAATAGTTGGCAGTAACTGGCAGCGCTATTGTGACTTAAACAAAACAAAAATGCCGCACTCGGCGGCATTTTTGGTGAAGCGGGTATCGATCAGTCAACGGCGCGGGTTTTTGAACCTGTTTTGCCGAATTTCTGACGGAATTTCTCGACGCGGCCAGCCGTATCGACGATTTTGTGTTTGCCCGTGTAGAAAGGGTGCGATTCCGATGACACCTCAATCTTCAGCAGAGGATAGTCCTTGCCTTCGAAATTGATGGTCTCGCGTGACGACATCGTCGAGCGCGTAATAAATTTGAAATCGCATGACAGGTCGTGCACAACGACGTCACGGTATTCAGGGTGTATGCCTTCTTTCATTTCATTCTCACTATCAGGTGGGTAGCCAATCATCACTTCGTCGGTCCGTCATGCTTCTTGACCCGGTTGATGATCACTTGTCCGGTTAAGATCGTCTCGATTGAGGCGATCGGAAAAAAGAAGCGGGATTATAACGGCAAATCAATGGCTTGGGGTGATTTGCCGGGGCTGGAATGGTGTCTCCAGCGTTGGCAGCACGAACATGAATCGCTGTCCGTGCGTCCAAATGGTTGCCTTTTTAAGAACCACCGCGGCGCATTAAATCAAAGAACTCCGCGTTGGTCTTGGTGGCTTTCATCTTATCGAGGATGAATTCCATCGCTTCGATCTCATCCATACCGTACAAGAGCTTCCTGAGAATCCAGATTTTTTGCAGTACATCGGGCTTAATCAATAGCTCTTCACGACGAGTGCCGGATTTGTTCAGATTGATCGCTGGGTAAACACGCTTTTCAGCCAGGCGGCGTTCAAGGTGAACTTCCATGTTGCCGGTACCCTTGAATTCTTCATAAATCACATCATCCATGCGGCTACCGGTTTCGATCAGGGCCGTCGCGATGATGGTGAGCGATCCACCTTCTTCAATATTTCTAGCCGCGCCAAAGAAACGCTTAGGACGTTGCAGCGCATTCGCATCAACACCACCGGTTAACACTTTGCCGGAGGCAGGAATCACGGTGTTGTAGGCGCGAGCTAAACGGGTGATCGAATCCAACAAGATCACCACATCTTTTTTCATTTCAACCAGGCGTTTGGCTTTTTCCAGCACCATCTCAGCGACTTGCACGTGACGTGTGGCGGGTTCATCAAATGTAGAAGCCACAACTTCGCCGCGCACCGAACGCTGCATCTCAGTCACTTCTTCCGGGCGCTCGTCAATCAACAGAACGATCAGCGTAATATCAGGATGGTTCGATGTAATCGCATGCGCCAGATGTTGCAGCATCACTGACTTGCCTGATTTAGGTGAAGCCACCAACAGACCACGCTGGCCTTTACCAATCGGCGCAATCATATCGATGATGCGACCCGTAATATTTTCTTCGCCACGCATCTCGCGTTCCAGCAATAAAGGCTGGTTCGGGTGCAGTGGCGTCAGATTTTCAAACAGAATTTTGTGCTTCGATGCTTCTGGCGGTTCGCCATTCACCTTATCTACTTTGACTAGTGCAAAGTAACGTTCACCATCCTTCGGCGTGCGCACCTCACCCTCGATCGAATCACCTGTGTGTAAATTGAAGCGGCGAATCTGTGACGGTGAAATATAGATGTCGTCGGTCGAGGCCATGTAGCTGGCATCGGGCGAGCGCAGAAAGCCAAAGCCATCAGGTAAGACCTCGAGTACGCCGTCGCCAAAAATTTGTTCGCCAGATTTGGCGCGTTTTTTGAGGATGGCAAACATCAACTCTTGTTTGCGCAGTCGCGCAGCATTGTCGATGTCTAGGCCGATGGCCATTTCTAGTAGTGCGGATACGTGTAGAGCTTTAAGTTCAGATAAGTGCATAAGTTCGAGGTCCGCGATGTGCGGCTTTCAGGTGGGGGAGGGAGGAACTACGGTGAGCAGAGAAGGAATTACTGGCAACGCTAATGCATTGCCAGTTAAAAATTGAATTTTTAGATGTTGCTATCAATGAAGGATGTCAGTTGACCTTTGGCCAGCGCACCTACTTTTTGCGCCGCTGGAACACCGTTCTTAAACAGAATCAGTGTCGGAATACCGCGGATACCAAATTTAGCGGGTACCGCCTGGTTGGAGTCCACATCCATTTTAGCGATTTGAATTTTGCCGTCGTATTCTTTGGCGACTTCTTCCAGTATCGGTGCAATCATCTTGCAAGGACCGCACCATTCAGCCCAGAAATCAACCAGTACGGGTTTGTCCGACTTGATGACATCG
>CANGFL010000047.1 GCA_947453015.1 Oxalobacteraceae bacterium
TCCGACACCGCACTCGTCAGCGCAAGATCAAATCCTGATCGGGTACCGTCGCGATCCATGCTGGTTAAGAGAATTTCACCTGCGCCTAAGGCCTGCATTTTGCACGCCCATTCAACGGCATCAAGACCAGTCGCCTTACGCCCACCGTGGGTAAACACCTCCCAGTGACCGGCCTGACTGCGCTTGGCATCAATCGCCACGACTATGCACTGCGAGCCATATTTTTTCGCGGCGTCCTGAACCAGCTGGGGATTCGTAACCGCCGAAGTGTTGATGCTGACTTTATCTGCGCCCGCATTGAGCAATCGTCGCACGTCATCGACGACGCGCACACCACCACCAACGGTAAGCGGAATAAATACTTGAGAGGCTACTGCTTCGATGATGTGGAGTATTAAATCTCGGTCATCAGATGACGCGGTGATATCCAAAAAGGTGATTTCGTCGGCGCCCTGCTCGTCATAGCGACGCGCAATCTCGACCGGATCACCCGCATCGCGCAGTTCAACGAAATTCACACCCTTGACCACCCGCCCGGCGGTCACGTCCAAGCAGGGGATGATTCGTTTTGCTAGGGTCATCTTAGTCTTCTTCGCCGATCTCGCCGGTGAGAAGATCAGCACGGTCTTGCGCCTTTTGCAGATCAAGCGTTCCTTCGTAAATCGAACGGCCACAAATCACGCCCTCGATACCTTCATCCTGAACGGCGCACAGCGCTTCGACATCCTTGATGTCGTGCACACCACCCGAGGCAATCACGGGAATGGTCATGCTCTGGGCAAGCTTGACTGTTGCCTCAATATTCACGCCCTTCATCATGCCGTCGCGGCCAATGTCGGTGTAGACAATCGCCTCACAGCCATAGTCTTCAAATTTTTTCGCCAGGTCGATCACTTCGTGACCGGATAATTTACTCCAACCGTCGGTCGCCACTTTTCCATCTTTCGCATCCAGCCCGACGATGATCTGGCCTGGAAAGGCGCTACAGGCATCGTGTAAAAAACCGGGGTTTTTCACGGCGGCGGTGCCAATGATGATGTATGAAAGACCGCCGTCGAGATAGCGTTCGATCGTGTCCAAGTCGCGGATACCGCCACCGAGTTGCACGGGAATTTCGTCAATGCCGTGCTCATCAGCGTAGTCACGAACGGTGGCAATAATGGCTTTGATCGCGGGCTCGTTTTTGGGCTTGCCCGCAAACGCTCCATTCAAATCCACCAGATGCAGGCGTCGAGCACCCTGCTGTAACCAGTGGCGCGCCATATCGGCTGGGTTTTCGGAGAATACGGTGACCTGGTCCATATCGCCTTGTTTGAGGCGAACGCACTGGCCGTCCTTGAGATCGATTGCGGGTATGAGCAGCATGGCTACTGTGGGATCACTGAGAGGATGGTTGGGTTAGTGAGATCAGCGTTAGTCGCTGCGGCTCAGGGATTCCAATGTACAAAATTTTTATAAAGCTGCAAACCAGCAGACGCACTTTTTTCAGGGTGAAACTGGGTGGCAAAAATATTATCTCTTCCTGCAGCGCAGCAAAATGGCAAACCATAAACAGTTTCGCCCAGCGCGTGATCCATTTGGTCGGGAACCGCATAATAACTGTGCACGAAATAAAAATAACTACCATCGGCGACTCCATCCCAGATCGGATGGGATTTACGTTGCCGAACTTGATTCCAGCCCATCTGCGGCACTTTGAACCTGGAACCATCCGGTTGAATCTGGCCGTCTAGCTGAAACTTCACCACTTTACCGGGTAATAGCCCCAGACAGCGGGCATCGCCTTCTTCGCTGGAATCGAACAGCATCTGCTCACCGACGCACACCCCAAACAAGGGCTTATTCTGCACGGCCTCCATTAGCGCCTCAAGCAGACCCGATGCGCGTAATGATTGCATACAATCCGGCATCGCTCCCTGCCCCGGCAAGACAATGCGATCTGCAGCGCGAATCGCATCCGCCTCAGCAGACACCGTCACTTCAGCCTCTGGCGCGACATGCATCAGCGCCTGCGCTACCGAACGCAGATTGCCCATGCCGTAATCAACCACCACAATCTTATTCATGAAATCGCTTAATGCTTGCGCGGCCAAAAGGCCCGGCGAACAACGTGTTTAGAGGCTGCCCTTGGTGGAGGGAATGGTTCCAGCGGCGCGTGAATCAAGCTCAGCGGCCATACGCAATGCACGGCCAAAAGCCTTGAATACGGTTTCACACTGATGATGCGCGTTCTCTCCGCGCAAATTATCAATGTGCAGCGTCACCAGCGCATGGTTGACGAAGCCCTGAAAAAATTCATGCGTGAGGTCGACATCAAAGCTACCAATCATAGAACGCTTGAATGGAACGTGAAATTCCAAACCGGGACGACCCGAAAAATCAATCACCACACGTGACAAGGCTTCATCTAACGGCACATAAGCATGTCCATAGCGACGAATACCTTTTTTGTCGCCCATCGCTTTCGCAAACGCTTGACCGAGAGTGATACCCACATCTTCCACCGTGTGGTGGGCATCAATGTGCAAGTCACCGTTGGCACTGATATCGAGATCGATCAAACCATGGCGCGCAATCTGATCAAGCATATGATCGAGAAAAGGCACACCCGTGTTGAGTTTTTGCTGACCGGTACCATCGATATTAATGGCCACCCGAATCTGGGTTTCGTTGGTATCGCGAACCACTTCTGCTGTACGTGCCATGGCTAGAGTAATGTCAGGAATTCAGGCTAGATTTAAGGGCCGCCAGAAAGACGGCGTTCTCGGCTGGCGTGCTCACGGTCACCCGTAAGCAGTTATCGAGTAAAGAATGCATTTTACCGACATTTTTTACCAACACCTTTTGTGCCAGCAGACGCTCGAAAATCTGGGTGCCAGTGACACCCTGTTTAGCAACTCGGAAAAGAATGAAATTCGCCGCTGAAGGAAACGCCTCAACTCCATCTATCTCAGAAAAACTAGATAGCATCACCTCTCGCTCAGCGCGAATCGCGGATGCCTGCGCATCCAACACGTCGGTATGATCGAGCATAAATCCTGCTGTGACTTCGGTCAGCACATTCACGTTGTAGGGCGGACGAACTTTATCGAATTCATTTAATAGTGCCTGCGAAGCGGACATATACCCAAGTCGTATGCCTGCTAAGCCTAACTTTGAGACGGTACGCATAACGATTAAATTGTCGAACTCAGGTAACTTCGACATAAAGCTATCGCCAGCGAACGGTTGATACGCTTCGTCAACGATCACCAATCCAGCGTCACCCACTGCGCGAATAATCTCCAGCATGGCTTGCGCATCAAACAAATTACCCGTCGGGTTATTCGGATAAGCCAGATACGTAATCGCCGGGCGATGCTCACGAATAGCAGCGAGCATCGCTGGCAGATCGAGAGTGAGATCTTTTTTCAGCGGTACACCAACGAATTCTAAACCAGCGAATTGCGCTGACATGGCGTACATCACAAAACCAGGGATTGGCGCCAGTACTTTTGCGCCCGGTTTTGCGCACGCGACCGACACGATACTGATTAATTCATCTGAGCCATTACCTAACACCACATCCCAACCAGCAGGCACACCCTGCTTGGCACAAATAGCTGCTTTTAATTTTGCGTAAGTTGGCACAGGATAGCGATTCAACGCGGCTGATCCCAATCGACGACCCAACTCCTGTTGCAACTCAGGCGTTAGCGTGTAGGGATTTTCCATCGCATCGAGCTTCACAAAACCAGAGGCATCGGGCACGTGATAGGCGGAGAGTGCGCGCACATCGGCGCGAATAATATTTTGGCTAACAGTCATGTGAATTCATTTCAGCCGAAGTTCGGCAGAGCGTGCGTGGGCTGGCAAACCTTCGCCATAGGCGAGTTCGGCCGCAATAACGCCTAAGGTCTGTGCACCGGATTGACTCACATGAATAATCGATGAGCGCTTTTGAAAATCATACACACCGAGTGGTGATGAAAAACGTGCAGTTCGCGAGGTTGGCAGCACATGATTCGGTCCAGCGCAATAATCACCGAGCGACTCTGATGAAAATTTACCTAAAAACATAGCGCCTGCATGACGAATTTTGTCGGCCCATTGCTGTGGCTGCTCAGCCGAAATTTCTAAGTGTTCAGCCGCGATCGTATTGGCGATGTCGCAGGCTTCATTCATATCACGCACTTTAACCAAAGCACCTCGATTAGTGAGTGACACGCGAATTACATCGCGCCTGGGCATATCCGCCAACAGCTTATTCACACTAGCTTGCACGCGCGCCAAATAATCAGCATCGGGACACACGAGTATGGATTGCGCCAACTCATCATGCTCAGCTTGCGAGAACAAATCCATCGCCACCCAATCAGGGTCGGTACTACCATCGGCGAGAATCAAAATTTCAGACGGCCCGGCAATCATATCGATGCCAACTACACCAAACACACGACGCTTTGCAGCTGCCACATAAGCGTTACCCGGACCAACGATTTTATCGACCTGCGGTATGGTCGCTGTGCCATAGGCCAGCGCGGCAACAGCCTGCGCTCCACCAATCGTGAACACGCGATCGACTCCAGCGATTTCCGCTGCGGCTAGCACTAAGGAATTTTTTACGCCATCAGGTGTAGGTACCACCATGATGACTTCGCCCACGCCAGCCACTTTCGCAGGAATTGCATTCATCAACACCGATGATGGATAAGCCGCCTTACCACCGGGGACATAAATACCCACCTTGTCGAGCGCTGTGACTTTTTGACCCAACACTGTGCCATCGGCTTCGGTGAAAAGAAATCCATCCGAACCGCATTCTTTTTTTTGCCGCTCATGATAAGCGCGCACTCTATCGGCCGCCTGCTGCAACGCTTGACGACGTGCTTCGGGCAACCCAGCTAACGCTGCTTGTCTTTCAGCACGCGGGATTTCAAGTGCCTGAATGCTTGAAGCGTTGAGTCGATCAAATTTATTGGTGTAGTCAAGTAAAGCGGCATCACCCCGTTGCCGAACTTGGGCAATGATGTCGGCAGCGACGCGATCAATCGCCTCATCTTCAGACGCTTCAAAGGCCAACACAGCCATCAGCTTCGGGTGGAAATCGCGCTCAGTAGAATCAAGTTGACGTATAACGACGGACATAAATTATTTTTCGCTACGTGATGCACGATCAAACGCATCAATGATCGACTGCAGTTTTTCTCGTTTAAGTTTTAACGCGGCTCGGTTGACAACTAAGCGTGCGGAGATGTCCATGATGTGCTCAACCTCAACCAAGTTATTCGCACGCAAGGTACTGCCGGTCGACACTAAATCAACAATCGCATCCGACAAACCTACCAAAGGGCCTAACTCCATCGAGCCATACAGCTTGATCAAATCAACGTGCACGCCTTTTTCTGCAAAATGTTCGCGTGCGACTTGAACATACTTAGTCGCCACTCGCAAACGCGCACCCTGGCGCACGGCATTGGCATAATCAAAACCCGAATGCACGGCTACTGACATTCGGCATTTAGCGATATGTAAATCAATCGGCTGGTACAAGCCTTCACCGCCATGTTCTAGCAGCACGTCTTTGCCAGCAACACCAAAATCAGCAGCGCCGTATTGCACATAGGTAGGCACATCTGAGGCACGCACGATCACCACGCGTATCTGCGGATCGCTGGTCGGCAAAATTAATTTGCGAGATTTTTCTGGATCTTCAGTCACCTCAATGCCAGCTGCTTTAAGCAAAGGCAGGGTCTCTTCAAAGATGCGCCCCTTAGAAAGCGCGAGTGTGATGGTCTGATCCGTCATTTGATTCTCTGTATGTCTGCACCTACGGCTGATAGCTTGGCTTCCATCCTATCGTAACCACGATCCAGATGGTAAATGCGATCGACCAATGTCTGCCCTTCGGCAGCTAGACCGGCAATAACCAATGAAGCAGACGCTCGTAAATCGGTTGCCATCACCGGCGCTCCAACCAATCTCGGTACACCATTGATGATGGCCGTATGTCCATCGATATCAATTAACGCGCCCAGACGGTTGAGTTCCTGAACATGCATGTAACGGTTTTCGAAAATAGTCTCGGTGACTCGACTCGTGCCTTCGGCTACACAGTTAAGCGCCATAACCTGGGCTTGCATATCGGTGGGAAATCCGGGGTATTCGGTAGTGCGGAAATTGACGGCTTTGGGTCGACTCGACATTTGAACCCGAATCCAATCGTCGCCATTCGTCATAACGACACCCGCCTCGCGCAATTTATCAACGACTGCGTCCAGCAAATCGGCGCGCGTATGTCTGAGTGTTACATCACCACCGGCCGCAGCGACCGCGCACAAAAAAGTACCTGTCTCAATACGGTCTGCAATCACAGCATGTGATGCACCATGCAAAGCTGGAACGCCCATCACACGCAAGCAATCCGTTCCTATACCTTCAATGCGCGCTCCCATCGCAACCAACAAATTAGCTAAATCAGTGACCTCAGGTTCACGCGCTGCGTTTTCAAGTACGGTTTCACCTTCAGCAAGGGTGGCAGCCATTAGCAAGTTTTCGGTGCCAGTGACGGTGATCATGTCAGTGACTATGCGCGTGCCTTTGAGCTTTTTTGCGCGCGCATGAATGTAACCAGCTTCGATGCGAATCTCCGCACCCATCGCCTGCAAGCCTTTGATGTGCTGATCAACGGGTCGCGAACCAATCGCGCACCCACCTGGCAAAGAGACCTTAGCTTCGCCAAAGCGTGCCAGCAGCGGGCCCAATACAAGAATCGATGCGCGCATCGTCTTGACCATTTCGTAGGGTGCCTCGAGACGATTGATATCGCGACCACACAACTCCGTCACGCCCTCTTTCGCCTGAACTGATAATCCCATCTGCACTAGCAGCTTCTGCATAGTGGCGACGTCTTGCAACTTGGGCACATTCGATAACGCCAGCGTATCAGCCGTCAGCAAACCCGCGCACAAAATAGGCAATGCGGCATTCTTTGCACCAGAAACGGTAATCTCGCCTGAGAGGCGCTTACCTCCGGTAATAACAAGTTTGTCCATTACGACTGATGCTCTTCCGGTGTCAGAGTTTTCATAGACAGCGCGTGGATCTCTTCGCGCATACGGTCACCCAGTGCTGCGTATACCAGTTGATGACGCTGAATCAATCGCTTGCCAGCAAATGCGGGCGATACGATCAACGCAGTGAAATGCTGACCGTCACCATCGACTTCTAAATACGTACATTCAAGTCCATTGGCGATGTAATCTTTAATTCGTTCAGGTGTAGGCAACACGATGTACCTTTGTAAAAATTTGAGCTAAATTTATTTTTAGCGGCAACTACAGCTCAATGCCGTAATTTATAACCGCGCTTGAGCAGTCTCACTGCAATCCCAGCTAATACGGCAAAAAATACGGATACGATTAATAAGCTAGTCGCTGGCGGCACATCAGAATGACCAAAGAAACCGTAGCGGAAGCCATCAATCATATAAAAAAATGGATTGGCATGCGAAACAGCGAGCCAAAACGGGGGCAGCGAGTGTACTGAGTAAAAAACACCCGCTAAAAATGTCGCCGGCACAATCAAGAAATTTTGAAATGCAGCGAGCTGATCAAATTTCTCTGCCCAGATTCCAGCTAACAAACCCATCGTACCCAAGATGGCGGCGCCAATCAGCGCAAATAAAATTATCCAAAGCGGCGCAACGAACGAGAGCTTGGCAAACCAGACCGTGATAAAAAAAACACCCGCTCCCACTGCCAGACCGCGAACCATCGCTGCTAAAACATAGGCTCCAAACATTTCCCAATGAGAGAGCGGCGCGAGCAAAACAAACACCAGGTTGCCCGTGATCTTAGATTGAATTAATGAAGAGGATGAATTTGCAAACGCATTTTGCAGCACACTCATCATCACTAATCCCGGCACCAGAAAAGCGGTGTACGACACACCCGGGAAAACCTGCACATGCTCTTCCAGTACATGACCAAAGATGAGCAAGTACAGCATCGCTGTGACGATAGGCGCGGTCAGCGTTTGAGTCGCCACCTTCCAAAAGCGCAGCAATTCTTTACGAAATAAGGTCTGAAATCCGGTCATTTATCACCACCCATGACCTGCATGAATACATCTTCCAAATCCGCTTGATGCAATTGCAGATCCTCTAACTTCGCACCCGAATCTCGTATCGTGGTAAGTATTCCTTCCACTTCGTCGTGATGATTGACGCGTAAGGTGTACTTCTCACCTGCGAGCAATTCATCAGGATGGGACACCACTGCATGCAATGAAGAAGGCAGCTTGCCGCCCGATAGTTTGACGACCAGCTGAGAACCCGAAATACGTCCAATCAACGCCGCCGTTGAATCCAGCGCCA
>CANGFL010000048.1 GCA_947453015.1 Oxalobacteraceae bacterium
CCTAAGCGACACCAATCTATCAACAGCCACATCGGTAGTGATTACGGATAGCAGTGGATCGCAGAATAGCTATGGCATTTCATTTGAATCCGGCAGTGCGACTATCAGTTCTTTAGTCGATGCATTCAATACAAATTACGCTGACAGCATGCCTTTTACGCTATCGGCTGAATCCGACGGCGTACGCCTAAATTGGAATTCGACGGGTGCACAGTCGGGAACGGCATCGATGGTTGTTTCTTCTTACGATAGTAACGACGGCTCGTATTCAACCGCAGTCTATGATGCATCACAGACTGCAGTTGGTGCCTCCGCAGGTGTAAAAGAAATACAAAGTTTTTCGCTGAGCGATTCAGCTATTCAAGGGCAAACAATCACGCTGACCGCGAATGGAACTACGCTCTCATCAGGCCAGATGGCGAGTGATGCAAGCTTGAGTGATCTACTAACGGCGTTTCAATCAGACTCTAATTACGCTTCGGCTGGATTTGAATTGAGTCTGGATTCGGTCGATGGAACGACCGGTAGTTTGATGTTGAACTGGACAACGGCAGCAGCGGTCGATGACCTAGCGAGCTTATCTATTCAAGACACCAGTAGTCCATCTTCGCTGGACGCCAATCAAATTCAGGCGGGGAGTGACACTAATACCAACGATGGCACCACCGAGGTACAACGTATTTCTGTTAGCTCCAGCAGAATCGCTGGTAAAAATGTACAGATACGATTCGGTGATTTTTCAATGTTTTCTGGTCAGCTCGGCAGCGATACAAGCGTGCAGCAGATGGTTGATTCATTCACGGCGAATGCTAATTACGATTTAGCCCCATTTACTTTGTCGCAGGATTCGCCAGGCTACCTAAACGTCACCTGGAAAACGTATGGCCCGGTCAGTCAATTGGCAATACTCGATGTTCAACCAGCTAATCCACTGCGATCGCTACTCAAAAATGGCAGCATCAATTCACAACAGGCAGCTAGTTCAATGGCGGCCTCGATTGATATCGCCCTTCAAACCTTAGCCGATACACGCGATACGATCGGCGTTGCAGGCGTGAAGTTAACGGCAGCAGTAGAAAAATTAGCCTTATCCACTCAGAGTATTAATCGCTCTTTGACCGGTAGTAATAGTAATTCCTACGCTAAAAATATCGCCTCATTGTTGCGCTCACAGATGGCGGATAATTCGTTACAAGCTGCCTGGGCTCAGGCGAGTCTTTCATCCAGCGAAGTGGCCAACACCTTGGCGTAATCTGCCTATCGCAGTAAGCAGCGTCGTAATTTTATGCAGCAATGCCAATGATTACGTTCGATGCATCAAAGTGCGCAAATGCACGTTCGCCTTTTCTTAGCGCTAGCCTATTTAGTTCATCATTCGGTAGGGTGCTTACGAGTTCAAGACCTTCGCCACAGTGCATCGTAATTTCTGATTTTTTTTCACCCTGAATAAGCGTTTGGATAATTCCTTCGAAATTATTTTTTGTGATGCTAGTTCGGTCGCGACTAATCATCACGCCCGACGCTTTAATTAACGCGAAGACTTTTGATCCAATGTCGAGCTGTAGTTCACGACAACTCTCGTGAGTAATTGCGGCTTTCATTGTGTGTGATCCGTTGATCAGTAAATCAATTTCATCGCTCACGGGTCCCTGCAAAATAGACACAATGATTGCTGCGAATTGATTCCGTACACTGGTTTTCATTGCAATGTCAGATTGGGTCGCGTAATCCGCTGAGAGACCGTTTGCTAGCGTGTTCAAGCGCTGAATAAAGCGTTGGTGTTCTTCTTGAATCAACATGAAATTCTTGAGTAGTTGTCTGCCTCGTGGCGTGAGTTTGGTTCTGCCGCCTCCTTTACCTCCAGCGTATCGTTCAATCAATTCACCGCCCGATAGGGTAGCCATCTGGTCCATTGCGTCCCATGCACCTTTGTAGCTATATCCAGCCAGTTTGGCTGCTTTAGTCAAATTTTCCAGTTGCTCGATTTGTCGCAACAACTCTATGCGCTTTCGATTGGCGAGTAACTCGTCGCCTACACGTAAGTGGAGTTCTGCATCGAGGTTGTAATGAATGCTGTCCATTGTGGGTCCATGCTGGAAGTGCAAATTTGGCAATAAATCTCGTTACATTGCTAAGCTGAGATCATAACTGGGTTGACTTTCAAATTAAAGACAAGTAAATTTTGGTTCAAAATGTGTTGCTATACATTTTGCTTCTTGGGCCTTTAGAGCCTTTTTTTTGTGTTTCAAAATATAAAAAACTAATTTTGAATATGGTGAGCTTATCCGAGGAGTTTTTATGAAATCAATGGCATTCCTGCGAGTGGCTAGCTGCGTTGCCTTGCTTGCCGGACTAACGATTTTTTCTGCTTCAGCACGAGCTGCAGAGGATGTGAAGGCATTGCTAGAACTGCTGCTTGAAAAGGGCATCATCACTCAAGATGAGTACGATAAAAAATAAAAAAAGCACAGGAAATCGAAGAAATTCGTGCCTTTAACGAAGCGCAAGATGTAAGACG
This sequence comes from Oxalobacteraceae bacterium, assembly GCA_947453015.1. Classification (GTDB taxonomy): domain Bacteria; phylum Pseudomonadota; class Gammaproteobacteria; order Burkholderiales; family Burkholderiaceae_D; genus Pernthalerella. Next base: position 2,519 of record CANGFL010000048.1, read on the forward strand.
AACTAGCGCCGCGGTGGATAAGCGCGTGCAAGAAGAAGCGAAATTCAAAACAGAAATTTATGGTCAGTTATCTGCGGGCTATTATCAGGCGTCGAATATGACATCAGCGAATCTTGATGCTAGTGGAATGAGCGATCAACCCAAGGGAAATAATCGCGTAGGGGTAAAAGTCTCGCGTGAGCTTGATTCCGATTTGCGTGCGATGGTGACATTGGAATCAAATTTTTCAGCCAGAACCGGTGCTCTCGGTCGTGACTCTGCGGGCTACGGCGTGGCGGCTAGTGGTAATGCAGCTAGCGTATTTGATCGTGAGGCAAACGTTCGGGTGATTTCCAAAACCTATGGCACCTTAATTTTAGGTCGCGGTCCGACGCTGCAGAATGATTTAAGTGGAGCCTTTGATTCGCGCCAAAACTGGAATTTTGGTGGGTTAAAGCCGATCGGTCGTTACGTTGGGTTTCATAGCGCTTCGGGGGTCAATCGTGCAGATAAATTGATTCGCTATATCTCACCGGTGTATGAAGGGTTCAATCTCGATACAGGCATCTCGTTTGGTGGAGTTGCGGGCGATGAAGATAAAGGTACGAACTACTATCTTGGTGGCCGCTATAAAAACGGTAACCTTGAATTAGGCTACAACCATGCAGAGGTAAAATTAGGAAGCGCCAGTGCACCCACATCGCAAACAGAGGTGACGAATCGTGTTGATTTTTTTGCGGCGAAATATACGATTGACTCGTGGACCGTAAATGCGGGTTATGTGATGACCCGTAATCCATCACTTTCTTCGGGGGGAAGCTTCGATACAGTAAAAACGGCTGGTAAAGTGAATGCCGATACCTGGTTTGCTGGAGCGGTCTATCGATTCACGCCCACTCTCAGTTGGAACGGAGGGTGGTATCAGGTGAATGATCAGACGGCGCAAACAGTGACTAATAAAAATAATGACGTGACAATGATAGCCACGGGTATTACTTGGTCGCCCTACAAAGAAATGGATGTTTTTATCGATTATGCGCAGGCGAGCCGTCAGACGGGGGCGACCGGAGCTTTTACTCTGTACGACAAATGGGTGCCCGACACTGGTACGGGTGGTAATGCATCTTCCTCGATAGGGTATTCCGAGAGTAAAAAAAGTCAGTCTGGCATATCGATTGGCGCTCTCTATAGATTCTGATATTTTTATCAAAACCAAACATCATGATCCGACATCTCATTAGTTTATGTATGTGCAGCGTTTTTTTGATGGCTGCAAAGGTACAAGCCGTTGAAATCAAAGTCGCTGTAGCATCTAATTTCGCCAATGTACTCAAAGAGGTTGCTATCGAATTTCAGAAAGACACAGGCCATCAATTAGCCATCACACCAGGCGCGACGGGTAAGTTCTACGCACAAATTAGCAATGGTGCTCCGTTTGATGTCTTTCTCTCAGCCGATGATGAAACGCCGCGCAAGTTAGCTCAAGAAGGTAAGGCAATCGCCTCATCACAATTTACCTATGCTATTGGTCGTTTGGCTTTGTGGTCACCTAACCCTGAAATGATAGATAAAACTGCCGATATACTGAAAACAGATAAATTTAAATTCATTGCGATTGCGAATGCTAAGGTGGCACCCTATGGTCAGGCGGCGGTGCAGACTATGCAAAAATTAGGTGTCCTTACGAAAATTGAGCCTCGCGTCGTTCAGGGCGAAAGCATCTCGCAAACCTATCAATTCGTTTCAACAGGTAATGCGCAATTGGGATTTGTGGCAATGTCACAGATTGTTGAAAATGGAAAAATTAAAATGGGTTCAGCCTGGATAGTGCCTGAGGAAATGCACGAACAATTAAAGCAAGATGCCGTGGTGCTTCAGTCGTGCAAGCACATGTCGGCATGTCAGGCACTAATAGACTACTTGAAATCCGAAAAAGCTAAAAAATTGATGGCTTCCTATGGTTATAAATAATGCTTGATGCTGAAGCACTTCAAGCCCTCTGGCTTACTCTTCAGCTATCAACGGCAGTTACACTGATCTTGCTGGTGATAGGTACGCCTATCGCATGGTGGTTAGTGCAGACTAGTAGTTGGCTAAAGCGTCCTATCGGTGCATTGGTTGCCTTGCCGCTGGTTTTGCCTCCTTCAGTATTAGGTTTTTATCTTTTGTTAGCGATGGGGCCGCAGGGTCCGGTGGGTCAATTCACGCGTTCGCTGGGAGTTGATCAATTACCGTTTACTTTTTGGGGTTTGGTGATCGCCTCAGTTTTTTATTCGCTACCATTCATGGTGCAGCCACTACAAACTGCATTTGAAGCAGTGGGCAAACGCCCTATGGAAGTAGCAGCGACATTGCGCGCCACACCACTTGATGCGTTTTTTAGTGTGGCCTTGCCTATGGCCTTACCAGGGTTTGTAACCGCTTCCATCATGACCTTTGCTCACACCGTTGGAGAATTTGGTGTGGTGCTTATGATCGGTGGGAATATCGCTGGTCAAACGCGTGTGGCTTCAGTCCAAATTTACGATTACGTCGAAGCGATGCAGTATTCGCAGGCGCATAGTCTTTCAGCCATCTTGTTGTTGTTCTCATTCCTTGTACTACTTGCCTTGCAATTGTGGCGACCACAAGCTAAGCGTGAGGTCTGAGATGACAGGTATTCACGTTAAGTTACGTATCAACTGGCCGAATTTTTCACTCAATGCAGCATTTGAGGCGCCGGGGCAGGGTATCACCGCGTTGTTTGGTCCATCAGGATGCGGCAAGACATCACTGTTGCGTAGCATCGCAGGATTAGAACCGTCAGCGCGCGGTCATGTGAGTATCAACGGCGTGGTTTGGCAAAGCGATCAGCATTTTATTCCTGCACACCAGCGTGACGTGGGATACGTATTTCAAGAAGCTAGTTTATTTCCGCATTTGTCCGTGCTGGGAAATGTGCAATTCGGTCGCAAGCGTAGTCATGCGAAAACACATAGTAATTTAGATGCATTGATTGATTTGTTAGGTATCGCACCCTTACTCAATCGTAAGCCACAGTCACTATCAGGGGGTGAGCGTCAGCGAGTAGGTATTGCGCGTGCGCTGGCGGTGAATCCTCAGTTGTTACTCATGGATGAACCCTTAGCTGCATTAGATTTGCCGCGCAAGCAGGAAATACTTCCATATCTTGAGCGTCTTCATCGTGAATTGAAATTACCGGTGCTGTATGTCACTCACTCGCCGGATGAGGTGGTTAGGTTAGCGCATCACATCGTTGTAGTCGATGCGGGCAGGGTGGTATCGAGTGGTTCGGTAGTTGACACGTTATCGCGGGTCGATTTACCGATTCGTTTGGGGGATGATCTGGGCGCGGTGCTGCATGCGTCGGTGGCTGACATTGATTCGCAATGGAAGCTCGCACGGCTTGATTTTGCAGGCGGCGTTTTTTGGACACGCGCGCAGCGTTTGTCGGTGGGCGATGCCGTTCGCGTCCGAGTACTAGCTCGCGATGTGAGTATCGCCCGTGAAAAACCCACGGCCAGCACTATACAAAATGTACTGCCAGCACATATCACTGACATCGTTAATGATGATCAGGATGGGTTAATTCTTGTGCGTGTTAGGGTGGGAGAATCAGCATTGATTGCGCGCGTTACTCAACGCTCTGTTTCAGAATTAAAACTTGAAGCGGGGCAGGCTGTATGGATACAAGTGAAGTCAGTTGCGCTTACCTGATATGGAAATATCGCAATCATCAGTCGCTGTGTTGATTATTTATGACGGCGACTGTACGTTCTGTAATGCGTATACCCAGCGACTACAGCTGCAGCAATCGGTGGGTGAGGTTGAGTTACTAAGTGCGCGCTCTGACGATGTGCGAGTTCAGCACTATGTAGATCGTGGATACGATCTTGATGAAGGTATGTTGGTGGTGACTCAGAACGAGATCTACGCGGGTGCAGCCGCTATGCACTGGCTGTCACTTCATACGTCCGGAGCAGGGTTTTTTGAAGCGATGCAAGGCTTCATTTTTAGCCGCCTATGGCTAGCTAATCTTCTCTATCCGTTACTTAAACTGGGTCGATGCATTTGGTTAGCAATGCGGGGTCGCGCACTGATTGGTAAGACCTACAAGCCTAAAAATTCAAGCTGAGTAATCAACCAATACGCCAAAATTTTCGCGCGTAGCTTTGTGCATTACGCCAGCCGGTACGGGAGTTTTCGTTCGCTGTTTGAATATCGCTTGGCTCTGACCGTAAATCTCTTGAATGATGCGCTTAGCTAAGCTTAGATTTGCATGCTCCAGAGCCTCGCCTATGCGGCCAAAGTTAGTCGCTTCTAATCCGGGGCTGAACTCAAGCAGGCGTCGATAGTTCAGTTTTGCTTGAAACAGATCGCCATCTTCCAGCGCAGCGATCAGTGCTTTTAGTTTTTGCTGATGTTGCTGACGACGGCTGTTACCCGCCGGCTCTTGGTCCTTGCGGTCCGATCCGGAGGAGTTAATTCGTATGCCCAGTTCCATGTTCATGATGGTTCCCCTCTGCTAAAGGTCGTGCTAGCGTTCCAAGTAGCTTCGTCCATAGGGTTATCGGTTTTTCCGACAGTTTTTGAACCATTTCGCACAAATTTTTTTCCGATAAGTCTTGCTTTGCATCTGCTGTGCCAGCGCTGTCGACGATTCTGCTGTTGGCCACACACCTGTAAGAGCCCTTGCTATGACTAGGTTTTAGAATAATTTGAGTTCGCTTCATTCGTACTATAGTTATGCAGTTTGAATCGTTACGGATTTCCGACACATTTTCAGGCACAGTATTTGCTGGATTTATTTCACATCACCTGATTTTGAAAGGAAGTCGACATGAATCAGCAAAATACCGTTATTGATTTCGCAATGCCATCCATGGATACGCTCTCGCAGTTTCGTCGCCGTTCGCATGCCGACAATGTGCAGGACATCTGGCGCAAATATGGCTGGGTGCCACCAACCGAAAGTCGCAAGGATTTCAGAGCAACGCTGAGGACAACCGCCGATCGGATCCCGTTGCACTACTGATAGTTAATGTCTCCTCCCGTGTCTTTAGCCAATGAGGGTATGGGATTGGCCCGCTAACTAGCGGGCCTTTTTTGTTTTGGAAGTCCTTCTTCTAGCTCAGATCCGCACGCTTTCGCAGGTAAAATCAGGCTCAGGTAATCCTGACGGGTCTGACTTAGTCACTCCTCTCTCGACATATAAATAATCAAAAATGAGGAGATGCTGCGAGTGAATACTCCAGTTACGAAAGCGCGCTGCCTGGGCGTTATTGGTTTGGGCACGATGGGTTATGGCGCGGCAATCAGTGCACGTCGCCGTGGTTTCTCAACATTGGGCCTGGATATCAGTCCGGCCAACATCAAACGCTTTACCGATACCGGTGGCAAAGTCGCTAGTGACATCAGTGCACTGACTGCCGAATGCGATGCATTTTTAATCCTCGTCGTGAACGCGGCACAGACTGAAGCTGTTTTATTTGGTGAGAACGGTCTGGCCGCTCACGCCAAACCGGGCAGCGTCATTATTGCTGCCGCGACGGTTGATCCTTAGTTACCGCCTGTGTGGGAAAAACAGTTGAACGAACGTGGCCTGCACTTTATTGATGGGCCAGTTTCTGGCGGCGCTGTTAAAGCCGAAGCGGGTGAGATGACGGTTATGGCGTCGGGTAAACCCGAAGCCTTTGCAGTCGCGCACGATGTGCTCGAAGCCTACGCTGGCAAAGTGTATCGATTAGGCGATCATGCAGG
>CANGFL010000049.1 GCA_947453015.1 Oxalobacteraceae bacterium
CTGCCCTGTATCCTTTTCCAGTTGAAAAAATGGCTGAAATGGCTTGCCTGACGGTGAGCCCTGATTCTCAGGCACAAGGTGATGGCGAGCGTTTGTTAAAGCACTTAGAAACGCGCGCGCGCGCTGCTGGTTTTAAAAAATTATTTGTGCTGACGACGCGTGCAGCGCACTGGTTTTTAAAACGCGGCTTTGTCATGGCCAGCATTGATGATCTGCCTAAAGATAGGCAAAACATGTACAACTGGCAGCGCAAATCGATGGTACTGATTAAGAAGTTATAAGCACTATCGAATCAAAAAGTTTCGCTGATAAATTTATTGCTCGGAGATTTCAATGACACGCATGGTTCACTGTATCAAATTAGAAAAAGAAGCCGAAGGTCTGGATTTCCCACCCTATCCCGGCGAGATGGGTAAAAAAATCTGGGAGAGCGTCTCCAAAGAAGCCTGGGCTGCGTGGTTGAAACACCAGACTATGCTGGTGAATGAAAACCGTCTGAATCTCGCTGATGCTCGCGCGCGTAAATATTTAGCGACGCAAATGGAAAAGCATTTTTTTGGTGATGGTGCCGATGAGGCGCAAGGGTATGTACCGCCAGCTGCGTAATCAGCATGCGCCCGACTCGATTAAGATTGGAGAACTAACAAACACAAAAGCCCGCAAATGAACGTTTGCGGGCTTTTTTAATTCTCACCTTACTCAATTAGGCATCTGCAAGTTCATTACGCCGATGAACCCTACGCTCTATCTCAGCTCGTGTAGGTAGCGTCTTCAGGTCATAGTCAGCTTGAAGCGCCATCCACGAAGCAGCATCGCCGCCAAAATAATGTGCTAGCCGCTCAGCGGTGTCGGCCGTAACTCCACGACGTACCTTCACGATTTCATGGATGCGAGTAGCTGGCACAGCAAGCGCCATCGCAAGCGCATTGACGCTCATCTCAAGTGGAACCAAATAATCTTCACGTAGCACTTCGCCCGGATGAACTGGGCGCATACGATTAACAGGACGACTCATACTTGCACCTTAGTGGTAATCAACAATTTCAACATCGACCGGGCCAGAGTCGCTCCAGACGAAGCACACGCGGAATTGATCGTTGACGCGGATGCTGTATTGACCGGCTCTGTTACCTTTAAGCGCTTCGAGCCGGTTACCCGGCGGAGAGCGCAAAAAATCCAGTGTCTTAGCAGCGTCGAGTTGGGCCAACTTACGCTCCGCTACTGATTGGATAGCGCGAAATCGTCTGGGACTGGCACCCCCAAAAAAAGCCTCGGTGTCGGCGTATCGGAAGGACTAGATCATCGACATAAAGTGTTACGTTTTGCGTAATACGTCAAGCGTAGCGGTAGATCTTATGGTACTCCCGCCACAAGTCGCGACAGAAGCACTGTTAATCTGCAGACCCTTGGTTCGAGTCTAGTCGGTATGCACAAGTACTAGAACATTCGCCTGCTGCACCCGCTTGCTCTTGAGCTGCATTCTGAGCATAATTTGCCAATGCGTCCATCCACAGCCCTCGAAAGTCACCGTCAAGCGATCGTCCAGATCGTCGAGCGTCATAACGGTCTCAACCCACGAGTTTTCGGCTCAGTGGCGCAGGGAACAGACAGAGAAGACAGTGACCTCGATATCCTGATTGACCCCACAACAGATACGACACTCTTTGATATTGGCGCAATCAGACGTGAATTAAAATCTTTGCTTGGGATAGAAGTAGATGTTCTAACTCCTAATGCCCTGCCAGATAGCTTCCGCCAACGAGTTCTGGCAGAAGCTAAGCGCATATGAACCAAGATCAGCATCTGCTGGATGATTATATAAAACACATCTTGGCAGCAATTGAGCGGATCCAACGATACTGCGCTGATACAAATGAAGTCATTTTCCTAGAAAATGAAATGCTCCAAGATGCCGTAATCAGAAATTTCGAAGTGATCGGGGAAGCCAGCAAGAACATTGATCGCAAGTTTCCGGATTTCATGAAGCAACACCCCTCGCTGCCGCTGATAGATGCTTATGAAATGCGGAATGCCTTGGCTCATGGTTACTTCAAAGTTGATCTGGAAATTCTCTGGAAGACCATTAACAAACATCTGCCAGACCTTCAGGAACAACTAAAAAATCTTCGCAATTAACGAGCAACTTACTTGTTGCACGTTTCCTTACACGCTCAATCAAAGCTGGCCCCGGATTCGATAAAGGTCGGAGAACTAACAAACACAAAAGCTCAGCTTTATGCTGGGGTTTTGTGTTTTGGCTTTCTGTCATCTTTAGGCACGACAAGCCAATTCTCTGTCCTTATACCGGGGTATTTTTATCCCGTTCTGCTTGCCGTTGATCAGCTCTTCCTTCAGCAAGGAAATCAGGCGAGAAGCGAGCAAATTTATCAAGCATCTTTCCCAAGGTCCGACTAGCAGGCCGTATCAGAATCTCCTCGCCTCGGTGCTCGATTTCAAGATCAATATCCGTTCGCTCGTAGGCAAGTTCGGAAGGAATTCGAACTGCCAGAGAATTACCGTTTTTAAAAATCTTTGTAGTGTGCATGACTGCCTCACATAGCGTTACTACTTCGTTCAATCTAACCTAGAGTCAAATAATTACAACCGCAGAGATATGTAATTCTTTTCGGCAAGCTTTTGAAACTGATGACATGCACAGCTAATCGCACATTTAATAAGACGTCCAACAACCTCAAAATTTCAAGGTCTTAACACCCGAGCCTGATCCCAGCAAACAAACCGAAGCTGCTTTTTTCGCAAACAGACCGACGCTCACTACGCCGGCGATCTCATTAATTTTTTGTTCGAGTTCAAGCGGATGATGAATCTGCAAACCGCGAGCGTCGAGTATCCAACAGCCATTGTCGGTAACGTAAGGCTTACCCTCTTTCATACGAAGTTCAGGCTGAGCGCCTAGCGCAAGTAATTGCCGCACGACGGCTTTCTCTGCCATCGGTATGACTTCTACCGGTAACGGGAATTGACCCATCACGTCAACGAGTTTAGATTCATCAGCAATGCAAATAAATTGATCGGCGACAGAAGCGACAATTTTTTCTCGTGTCAACGCACCACCACCGCCTTTAATCATTTGACCTTGATGATTGATTTCATCCGCACCATCCACATACACCGATAGTTTGGTCACATCATTCAAATCAAATACTTCGATCCCGTGAGACTTCAGTCGGTTAGCCGTCGCCTCAGAAGAAGCAACCGCACCTCGAATACGATCGCGGATTTTGCCTAGTTCATCGATAAAAAAATTCGCGGTTGAACCCGTGCCAACCCCAATAATTTCTCCATCCACTACGTAGTCAATTGCAGCGCGTGCGACTGCTTGCTTTAGTTCATCCTGAGTCATAAGGGCCACCATCATGCGAGAAGCCTGCATTTTAGCGGATGATGGCCCAAGGACCTTCAGCAATGCCCTTAAGCGCGAATTAAACGGGGGCTGCATTAGTTGCTAAATACTGAGCTAATGACATTTTGTCGTGCAGATTCAACTTGCGATACAAATGCGCTAGCTGATTACGCACGGTGTGATGCGAAACACCTAGTTCACGTGCAATCTGCTTATGGCTCATACCTGCAGCGAATCGTTTTGCAACGACAAATTCTCGCGGACTCAATATTTCCATCGCCCCCACTGGACGTACACGGCAACTCAAACTGCCATTTTGCCGATACAAACTTATTTCAATTTGGGTGCCACGAAATGTTTTACCCGCCATCAAAATTTCCATCACCTGCGCTGGAATACGATCCGGTGCACTCTCTGGCCACTCGCGCTCCAACAGATCAAATAAACGCTGATCACCTATTTCTATCTGACCTTCGGATGAAATCAAACCCGATGCGCTGGCATGGGACTTATCGCGCTGAGCATTGCGTTCGTAAACGCGACTACGATTAATCGCTAAGGCACGCGAGAGATGAATCCACAATCCGTGTAGGCAGGCAGCATCGGTATCAGCAAAGCGTATGTCATGCTTGCGATACAGCACAATCCAGCGTGCGGGAGTAACGCGCTTAGGATCATCACCATGGACCATCAGATGGCACAAGCCCAACTCTTCAGCAAGATTACGCGTGCCGGATAGCTCTTTAGTATGGGTCTTTTTGCCATCGCGGCTCTTACGATACAGCTCACGCACGCCGCCGCGCTCGGGAGAAAACGGAGCATCACGAAATCCGCGTGCCACCGGATCATTGGCATACCGCGATCCAGCATCGCCCGGCGAGCTTGATGTCGAAATAATCGTCTCCGGTACAGTCACTGCAGGTACGTCCATCGACGACTCCAGCAACGCTAAGGTGTTTTTTTGCGGACCTTCCCCAGTACCAAAGATGGCTCCATCAAAACGTATCCACATCTGGAGCAAATTAATTGCCTGCGTTAGAAATTGGTCGGGCGCAGCGTATTCAGCCAACGCATACATGTCCCTGACTGTGCTTGAAAATGCTTGCAAGATGACCTCCCTCATTCGCTTAAAAACATCACCGGAAAATCGAGCTCACGATTACTTGCTCATAAAACAACATTTAGTTTAGTAAATTAACAACTAAAAAGCTGCAATTTTCGAACAAAGTGTTGTTAATCGCACAAACAATTCAAAACAGGGACTGAAATGGCGTTTCTGAGAGGGAATTTGGCGAGGTTTGCGCTGACACAAGACGAAGAAAGCCCGAAAAGGCTCCAATGGACGGACTTCAGGTTGCGATAATCACGAACTCACAGCAAGAATTGTCGGAAATTTGCAAAATTTCAAGTTCCTGCAGGTAACATTGCGGTTTTGACGCACGCGGCATAGCCAAGCACCAGTCGCCCTTTTAATGTCCGACTCTATATCCAACAAAACAGCCTCCCTGGCAGCGCTTTCCAGCCATGCATCGCTAGCGCGAGCGTGGCAACTACCCACGCTGTTCGCTCAGGATAAGCAACGCTTCCACGATTTTTCTCTGGAAGCCGCTGGCTTGTTTCTCGATTACTCAAAAAACCATATCGATGCGACGACGGTATCGCTACTGACTGAATTTGCGCACTCGTGCAGATTGGAACAACGACGTGACGCGATGTTCAAGGGTGAGCCGGTCAACGCAACCGAACAACGACCAGCGCTTCACACTCTGTTGCGCGCGCCTGCAGAACAACGTTTCGAACTCGATGGCGAGGTTCTGAGTAACGACGTCCAGCAGGTGTTGGATCGCATGGGCCAGCTATCGCAACGAGTACGCAGCGGTGAATGGCTAGGCTTTACTGGCAAGGTCATTACCGATGTCGTGAATATTGGCATTGGTGGATCTGATCTCGGCCCAGCGATGGCGTGTGCAGCACTGCGACCCTTCATCAAACCGGGATTACGCGCACATTTTTTATCCAATGTCGATGGCCATGCTATCGATGCAGTTCTGGCTGATTTATCGCCTGAAACGACACTGTTTATCGTCGCCTCAAAAAGTTTTACCACGCAAGAAACGCTGATTAATGCACGCGTCGCACGCGAGTGGTTTCTGAATAAAGGTAAAACTGCTGATTTAGCAAAACACTTTGTTGCGGTATCAACGAATGCGAAAGCTGTGGCTGAGTTCGGTATTGATACAGCAAACATGCTGCCCTTCTGGGATTGGGTAGGCGGTAGATACTCTGTATGGTCTGCGATTGGGCTGTCGGTCGCCATTGCCGTTGGTATGGACAATTTCCGCGCATTTTTAGCAGGTGCGCATGCCATGGACACGCATTTTCGCAAGTCGCCTCTCGAGCAGAATATGCCTGTGATGTTGGGCTTACTCGGCTGGTGGTACCGTCAGTATTTCGGAAGTGCCTCTCACTTAATCGCGCCTTATCACGAAGACTTGCGTTTATTCCCTGTCCACTTGCAGCAAGTCGATATGGAAAGTAACGGTAAGCGCGTCACTAACGCTGGCATACCTATCACATCGCCTACAGCACCGGTAATCTGGGGTAGTACAGGTACCAATGGCCAGCACGCTTACTTCCAAATGCTGCACCAAGGTACCGATTTAGTACCCGTCGATTTTATCGCTGCAATCAATCCATCACACGATCGCGCTAACCAACAACATACGTTGCTCGCGAATTGCTTTGCACAAGCAGAGGCGTTGATGGTGGGCCATCAAAAAGATGAACGATCAGGCCATGAAGGTGAAGCACTGGCTGAATTCCGCGTGCTGCCAGGTAATAGGCCTAGCAACACATTGCTGATGGATAAGCTAACGCCAACGAGTCTGGGCGCACTGCTCGCTTTGTATGAACACAAAACGTTTGTGCAAGGAGTGCTGTGGGATATCAATAGCTTTGATCAGTGGGGTGTAGAACGCGGAAAAACGCTGGCGGCGCGCATATTGCCTGAACTCGAAGGCAAAACTTCTTCTCATACCCATGACGGCTCGACTGCCGGTTTGATCGCTCGTACTTTGCAAAAGAAACGCTGAAATGAATCAACTTGACCAGCTAAAGCAGTACACGACCGTCGTCGCTGATACAGGCGACTTTCAGTCTATGCAAGCCTTTGCGCCGCAAGACGCAACAACGAATCCTTCACTGATACTAAAAGCGGTTCAAAAGCCTGAGTATCGTTCGCTGCTGGATCATGTGCTGCAAAACCACCCAGGAAAATCAACCAGCGAGATGGTTGATCATTTACTGGTCGAATTTGGGAAAAAAATACTCGCGATTATCCCCGGTCGAGTGTCAACAGAAACGGATGCACGTCTCTCGTTTGACACGCAAGCTACGCTACAAAAAGCACGACAATTAATTGCTCTTTATGATGCGGCGGGTGTATCGCGTCAACGCGTGTTGATCAAAATCGCCTCGACCTGGGAAGGCATACAGGCAGCGAAAGTACTCGAAAAAGAAGGCATACATTGCAACATGACTTTGTTGTTTTGTTTGCCGCAAGCCATCGCTGCAGCCGAAGCAGGCGCAAAATTAATCTCGCCATTTGTAGGTCGAATCTATGACTGGCATAAAAAAGCGACGGGAACAGAGTACACAGGCGCTGAAGACCCGGGTGTGCAATCGGTAGGTCGCATTTATGACTACTACAAAAAATTTGGCTATCCCACTGAAGTCATGGGTGCCAGTTTTCGTAATACGTCGCAGATTCTTGAATTAGCCGGCTGTGATTTACTAACCATCAGCCCAGAGCTCTTGCAAAAATTATGCGATGCAGCAGGTCCTATCGAGCCTAAGCTATCCGCACAAAAAGCGGCCTCTGCCTCGATTCAAAAAATCACGTTGAATGAATCAGCTTTCCGACTCGCTTTGAATGATGATGCGATGGCTACTGAAAAATTAGCTGAAGGCATACGACTCTTTTGCGCTGATTCAGAAAAACTAGAACAATTAATCAACGCCGCGAAGTAAACGATGGTGCATGCACAACCACATGCATACATACATTCATTCATACCATCGTTCAAGTGAGATCTAGATCATTTACTTAAAGCACACCTGTATGTCGAAATTCAGCAATCTCTTGATCGGAATAACCCAGGGTTTTTAGTACTTCGTCGGTATGCTCTCCTAATTCGGGGCCTATCCAACGCGTAGCGCCTGGTGTTTCAGATAATTTCGGCGTAACCGCAGGCAGCTTTATAGATGAACCATCTTTGAACTGATGCTGCTCAAACATCTGCCGCGCAAGAAACTGCGGATCTTGCATCATGTCGCGCACTGAATAAATTTTCGATACAGGTACATCAGCCCCTTGAAGCACGGCTAATGCAGCATCAATCGTCTGCGTTGAACACCAGGACTGAATCGCCTCGTCAATGGCTTGCGTAGCAGGCACTCGACCCGCATTGTTAGCCAACGCAGGATCATCAGCCATGTCGAGTCGCCCAATCGCAGTCATGAGTCGCTTAAAGATGGCATCGCCATTGCCAGCAATGACGATATTTTCACCATCGCCCGTGGTGTAGGTATTCGAAGGCACAATCCCAGGTAACGCACCACCGGTGCGCTCACGCACCACACCCGCGTGATCGTATTCGGGCACCAACGATTCCATCATATTGAATACGGCTTCGTACAAAGCGACATCGACCATCTGCCCTTGACCTGCTACACACTCTGCACCGGATTTTCCATTCCAGCGACCACCGGTTGCATCGCGATGCCGTAGAGCCATCAACGCGCCTATAGCACCATGCAAAGAAGCGACCGA
>CANGFL010000050.1 GCA_947453015.1 Oxalobacteraceae bacterium
CGTCAGCCAGCGACCTTCTATCAGTTTTTTCAACATCGCCTGCGCTTCAGCATACACATTGCTCGCTGACTCACCAACCACGGGGTCGGTCAAAATTGCAGGGAACGGGCCGGCCAAATCCCAGGTCTGGAAAAACGGACCCCAATCGATGTAGTTAGCCAGCAACGCGAGATCAACATTTCTAAAATGCCGACGCCCTATGAATTTCGGTTTGTGTGGCGCGTACTTATCCTGAAACGACAAACGCATTTTGTTTTTGCGCGCTGCTTCCAACGACAACATGGGTACAGCTTTCTTACCGGCGTGCTGATGTCGAATACGCTCATAGTCCGTTGCAATCTCACTGATGTAGTGATCGCGCGATTCAGGCGTCAGCAACGACTGCGCAACCGACACTGAGCGAGAAGCATCGGGCACATACACCACCGGCCCTTCGTAATTCGGCGCAATCTTCACCGCCGTGTGAGCGCGACTGGTAGTAGCACCACCAATCAAGAGCGGCGTTTTTAAACTACGGAAATACGGATCACGCTGCATTTCCTTCGCTACGTGAGCCATTTCTTCCAGCGAAGGCGTGATCAACCCCGACAAGCCTATGATGTCGGCGTTTTCTTCTTTGGCTTTGGCGAGAATTTCTGAACACGGCACCATCACACCCATGTTCACCACATCAAAATTATTACATTGCAAAACAACAGACACGATGTTCTTACCAATATCATGCACATCACCCTTAACCGTGGCGATGACAATTTTTCCTTTAGCTTTTGCTGCTTGGCCAGTGCGCTTCTCTTCCGCCAACTTTTCTTCTTCAATAAAAGGCACGAGATGAGCGACCGCTTGTTTCATCACACGGGCTGATTTCACCACTTGCGGCAAAAACATTTTGCCCTGACCGAACAGATCGCCGACGATATTCATGCCATCCATCAGCGGGCCTTCAATGACATGAATCGGACGACCGCCACGATCCGCCACCTGCTGACGTGCCTCTTCGGTATCTTCAACAATCCATTGTGTGATGCCGTGAATTAGCGCGTGTGATAAACGTTTTTCAACCGGGCTCTCACGCCAAACTAAATTTTGTTCTTCTTTTTTATCGCCGGCTTTTAAAGTTGCGGCCAATTCGATCATGCGCTCAGTCGCATCGTCGCGACGATTTAACACCACATCTTCAGCGCGTTCACGCAATTCAGGATCGAGATCATCGTAGACTCCGACCATGCCCGCATTCACGATACCCATGCTCATACCCGCACGAATCGCGTGATATAAAAATACCGTATGAATTGCCTCGCGAGCGGGATCATTTCCGCGGAATGAAAAACTCACGTTCGATACGCCACCACTGATTTTTGCATGAGGAAGATTTTCGCGTATCCAACGGGCGGCTTCGATAAAATCAACGGCGTAATTGTTGTGCTCTTCAATACCAGTAGCGATCGCAAAAATATTTGGATCGAAAATAATATCTTCGGCGGGGAAACCCACTACCTCGGTCAGCATGCGATAGGCGCGCTCACAGATTTCAATTTTGCGTTGATACGTATCGGCCTGACCTTTTTCATCAAAGGCCATTACTATCACCGCTGCGCCATAGCGGCGACAGAGTTTGGCTTGACGCTGAAACTCTTCCTCGCCTTCTTTGAGCGAAATCGAATTAACAATCGCCTTACCCTGAACGCACTTCAAGCCGGCTTCGATGACTGACCATTTGGATGAATCGATCATGATCGGCACGCGCGCGATATCGGGCTCTGAAGCAATCAAATTCAAAAAGCGCGTCATCGCCGCCACCGAATCAAGCATGGCTTCATCCATGTTGATGTCGATGATCTGCGCGCCATTTTCAACTTGCTGCCTGGCCACGGCTAAGGCTTCTTCATACTGCTCATTCAAAATCATGCGAGCGAAAGCTTTTGAACCGGTGACGTTAGTACGCTCGCCTACGTTAACGAACAAGGAATCTTCATCAATAACGTAAGGCTCTAAGCCCGACAAACGCATGTGATGCAAATGCGTTGGAATAACTCGCGGAGGAATGCTTTTTACCGTCTCTGCAATCGCTTTAATATGCTCTGGCGTGGTGCCGCAGCAACCGCCCGCGATATTCACAAACTCGCTTTCAGCAAAATCTTTGAGCAGTGATGATGTAACGTCGGGCGTTTCATCGAAACCGGTGTCCGACATAGGATTCGGCAAACCGGCGTTGGGATAAATACAGACGAAGGTTTCGGCGATCTTCGATAACTCTTCAGCATATGGGCGCATCAATGCCGCACCTAATGCGCAATTAAGACCGATGGTTAACGGCCGTGCGTGACGCACCGAATTCCAAAAAGCCGTTACCGTTTGACCCGACAACACGCGACCCGAGGCATCGGTCACGGTTCCAGAAATCATGATGGGTAATTTTTGATTGGTCTCGTCAAAAAACTGATCAATCGCAAATAGCGCGGCTTTGCAATTGAGTGTGTCGAATACGGTTTCTACTAACAGCACATCCGAACCACCTTCAACCAATGCGCGCACCTGGTCATGATAAGCAGCCACCAATTGATCGAAGGTCACATTGCGAGCGCCCGGATCATTCACGTCAGGCGAAATCGATGCGGTCTTGGGAGTGGGGCCGAGTGCACCAGCCACAAAGCGAGGTTTATCTGGGGTTGAATATTTATCACAGGCGGCGCGCGCGATACGTGCAGCTTGAAGATTCATCTCATACGCCAGATGCGCCATATGGTAATCATCTTGCGCAATCGTGGTCGCACCAAAAGTATTGGTCTCGATGAGATCGGCACCCGCTTCGAGGTATTGTTCGTGTATCTCTTGAATAACGTGCGGCTGCGTTAACGTAAGCAATTCATTATTGCCCTTAACGAAAATTTCTTTGCCCGGAATAGAGAAATCGGCAAACCGTGTTCCACGATAATCTTCCTCAGTTAACTTATAACGCTGAATCATCGTGCCCATCGCTCCATCAAGAATCAGGATGCGCTGTGACAGCAATTGTCGTAAGTGAGCTTCAGTGGTTGAGATAGCGTCGCGTTTCATGAACTTATATCGGAAGTGCGCAAATAAAAAACCCGGCCTGCAAAGCGAAGCCGGGTATGCGCGCCGCTTTAGCAGTATTTATTTTGAGAGTGTTACAGCATCTCTGCGCCCGCAAGCTGGATTTTGACTGGTTTAATCAAATCGGCGCTGATGAATTATACGGGAATTCACTGTGGAATTTGGAAGCACTGCCCAGGCTCCATGGCAAAACCCTGAATAAACTGTGCCGCCGCAAGACGCTTACCACCAGGCTTTTGTAGTTCCACTAATTTTAGGGCGCCGGTAGCGCAGGCGACAATAACGCCCTCTGATGTTACTGAGAGAATTTCGCCGGGCTTTCCCTTGGCGTCAACCAAACTTGCTTGCCATATTTTTACGGCCGTCTCATGCAAATGCGCCACCGCTCCGGGAAAAGGATTGAAGGCGTGAATGCGTCTGATCAGAGTCAGCGCTGGCAAACGAAAATCCAAATCGGCTTCCTGCTTTGAAATTTTTGCTGCGTAAGTCATGCCTTCGGCTGGCTGGGCTTGCGCTGTTAAGCCGCCTTGCTGCAATTTTTTTAGCGCATCAACGATTAATTCACCACCTAATGGAGCAAGACGATCATGTAATAAGCCGGTCGTATCCGTTGAGTTAATTCGCTCGCTTCGCATCAGCAACATCGGGCCGGTATCTAATCCCTCATCCATTTGCATGATCGTAATGCCCGTTTCGCTATCACCTGCTTCGATGGCGCGATGGATGGGTGCCGCGCCGCGCCAACGCGGCAACAAGGACGCGTGAATATTCAAACAACCCAGTGGCGGTATGGACAATATGGATGCAGGAAGAATCAAACCATACGCCGCCACCACCATTACCTGATGCTCGGTAGCTTTGAGCTGCGCATGCGCGGCGGCTGCCTGATCGGGATATTTGCCGTCCAGGCGCAACGACACGGGCTGAGCAACCGGCATTCCATGCTTTAGCGCATAGGTCTTGACGGGAGAGGGCTGCAATTGCATGCCGCGACCGGCAGGACGATCAGGCTGAGTTAACACCAGCGGAATCTCAAAACCCGCCTCATGCAACTGCGCGAGCGCAACGGCTGCGAACTCCGGTGTACCGGCAAAAATAACTTTCATGCTGCGATTATAGGTGCGGGCTGAACGCCGGACCCAGGGAGATGCTGATTTATTGCGTATTTTATGGCGCGCCAGCGTAGCTGTGCGACGCGGGGCCACGAAAATTAAGCGCTTAGCTTAGCGCCATTAATCGAGAAATATCAGGTTTTTATTTAATCAGTACGTTCGTAGCAATTAGCGAGCAGCCATGGGATGGCGTTCTTTTTTAAGCTCTCGCTCTTCTTTTAGCAGTTTGCTTTTAATACGATTACGCTTGAGTGGTGACAGGTATTCAACAAACACCGTACCTTTGAGGTGATCCATCTCATGCTGTACACACACCGCGAGCAAGCCTTCGGCGTCGAATTCATGTGAATTGCCATCCACATCACACGAACGAACGCGCACTTTCGAGGGCCGCTCAACGCCATCGTAAATTCCCGGCACAGAAAGACAGCCTTCCTCATACACCTGATGATCGTCGCTAGCCCACACGATGTGCGGATTAATTAAAACTCGCAACTGGTCACGCGTATCGGAGGTATCAATAACTATCACTTGTTGATGCACATCGACTTGCGTCGCAGCCAAGCCTATCCCCGGTGCTTCGTACATAGTTTCCGCCATGTCAGCAATCAACTGCTTCAAGCGGTCATCAAAATCCGTCACGGGCTTAGCAATCTTGTGCAAGCGTGGATCGGGATAGCGAAGGATAGATAAGAGGGCCATACAACTTTTGCGCAACAAACGAAAAAAATAGGGGATTGCAGCTCATTTGTGATGAGGAGCGCGCGCAAAATTCGCGTCGGCATTCACTCAATCACCTACCGGCTCTATCCCAAGGAAAATTCAATGAAAAAGTTTAGCACAGCAGTGCTGGTCACCGTTTTGCTGACTAGCTTTTTACCCCTGCATGCAGCAGGGTCAGCCGGTGCCTGCGAATGGGCGGCGAACGCACCTGACAAACATCAAGTACGCACCGGTGACACCTTGTGGGATATCGCCTCTCTTTTTTTAAATAACGCGTGGTGCTGGCCCAACGTATGGAAGCCCAACCAAAACCTCATACCTAACCCGCACTGGATTTACCCAGGCCAAACTATCGTACTCAATCGCGCGAGTGGCACGCTTAGCGTTGAAGCCGATAACGCCGTACCTATGCAGCATTTGGGCCCGACGATACGAAGCACAGAAATTGCTCGCTCCCCGCTGCCACTACTCTCTGAAAAATTACAAAATCTATTCGCGCGAACGCCGCTAATCAGCGCCGACGCACTGCCCAATGCACCAACCGTTCGAGAAATTGAAAGCGGTCGCGTGATGGCAGGAAAGGGCGATAGCGTATTTGTGCAGGGTGATGTGGGCACGAATAAACTATTCGATGTGTTCCGCGTTGAGCATTCCATTGTCGACCCAGACACTAAGCGGCCTTTGGGCGTGGCGGGCTTAAATATAGGTCGCGTTCGTCTGATCCAAGCTAGCGGGGCCATGATTAAATTTGAAATAACACGTTCAGATAAAGAAGTCAGCACAGGCGACAAGCTGGTACCCGTCAGCGATTCAGATCTCGCCCCTCTGTTTCCACACCCCGGCAAGATCGTTGACGGTAAGCTGGCGGCGATATTGCACGATGGTCGTTGGGCCAGAATGCATGACATCGTAGTGATCAATCGTGGCTCAGTACACGGACTCGATCCCGGCAGCGTGGTGAAGGTGGTGCGGCACGTTAGAATCCGTCCGAACGCAAGCCCTTTATCAAATGCGCTCAACGACAACAAGCAAGCGATTGGAACGTTACTGGTGTTCAAAGTACAAGAAAGAATCTCTCTCGCGATGATCATGCAAGCGCGCGACGCCATCACCATTGGCGACTCGATCATTTCACCCGATACGGAAGCGCCATGACACACACCGAGGGCCTCGCTGATTGGCTAAGGCTAATGCTGACTGAAGGTGTGGGGCCACAAACCGCACGCGAATTGCTGAGTCATTTTGGTTTGCCAGAAAATATTTTCGGCGCAAACTATTCCGCGTTACAAAAATGTGTGAATGAAAAACTCGCGCTAACGCTTAGTTCAGCACCTGATGATCGTATCCGCACGCAAATCGATGCCACGCTGGAGTGGTGTACGCACGCTGGAAATCAAGTGCTTACCTTTGCCGATGCCCACTACCCCAGCTCGCTGCTTACCATCGCTGATCCACCGCCAGTGTTGTACGTCAAAGGTCGCGCAGAATTATTGACACGAAAATCAATCGCGATAGTAGGTAGCCGCAACGCCACACTGCAAGGTATACAAAACGCGCGACGCTTTGCGCAGGTACTCAGTGCAGGCGGACTGACCGTTGTTTCAGGTCTTGCGTTAGGCATCGATGGCGCAGCACACGAAGGTGCACTCAGTGAAATAGCGACCGAAGGATCCACCGTCGCCATTACAGGCACGGGTCTTGATTTGGTGTATCCCGCTAAACATCGCGAACTGGCACATCAAATCGCCGTACACGGTTGCTTAGTGAGCGAATACCCGCTGGGTACCCCAGGCATTGCATCCAATTTCCCACGGCGTAATCGCATCATCAGCGGTTTATCGCAAGGTGTTTTAGTGGTCGAGGCAGCAGCGCAATCCGGCTCACTCATCACTGCTCGCAGCGCGCTTGAGCAAGGACGCGATGTCTTTGCTATTCCTGGTTCTATCCATTCGCCATTATCGAAAGGATGTCATCAATTGATCCGACAAGGCGCGAAACTAGTGGAATCAGCTCAAGACATCCTGGAAGAATTTCATGTGTCGCACACACCATTAAAAGAAAAATTTTCTCCGCCAAACAACTCTGTAAATTCTGCAAATACGTCTGCAATGAACAATCAACTACTAAATGCAGCGGGACATGATCCGGTTAGCGTTGATGAATTAGTCATGCGAACCGGGCTCGCAATGGCCGAGGTTCAAGCTAGCCTGCTTGATCTTGAGCTTGCAGGCCGCATTGAACGACTGACTAGCGGCATGTATCAAGCGCTGCATTAAATTAAATACTTTATAAATAATCGACATGTAGTTCATCAACGCGCGGTAAGCACGTCAACCACGACACATCGATTGCGCAATTCGATCGCGGCTAAATTACTTACGCTCTGCATCGCACAATCGAACTAAATTCAATGTAAATGCGATATAGATTTGGCTGCAAATGCGCCGAAAGTGCGTGAAATTTATAAAAAGCTGCCGATTAATAAATAGTTCTTGAAGTTTTTTTACCCGCATGCTTGTGCGTCGGCGCAGATGCAGCTACATTACGACTATGTTTGAGGTCCTCGTTTATTTATACGAAACCTATTACCGTCCTGATGCCTGCCCAGATTCAGATGCACTGGCAAAGAAATTATCAGCGGTAGGTTTCGAAGAAGAAGAAATCTCGCGCGCACTCGGGTGGTTGACCGACCTCGCGGAGACGACTAATGAGATATTCAGCCAGCAGGCTCGACAAACCGCGTTTTCATTTGGTTTTCGTGTCTATGCAGAGCGCGAATATGAGTTGCTGGGATCGGCAGCTATCGGCTTCGTCGAATTCCTTGAGTCAGCCGATGTCATCAATGCACTGCAGCGCGAAATCGTTCTCGAGCGCGCCTGTGCAGTCAATGAATCCCCTATATCGTTAGACAAACTCAAAGTCATCGTATTGATGGTGCTTTGGAGTCAAGGCAAAGAGCCTGACGGACTGATGTTCGACGAACTCTTTTTTGACGACGAAGATTCCAGCCCGCCCGTCTATCACTGACCCGCTTTTCTGGCTGTCTACGTGCAGCCTCTTTCCACCATCTCGTCGCCACGCAGCTAACGCACTTAAGCGCCTCATCATTGCGGAATTGGCAACAGCTCGCACTTCTGATTTGTCTCCAAAGCCTGAGCTAACGCGACTAACTAACTATGGCTCGCTTGCGAAGTCAGCGATAACACGCTTATCATTGGCCGCACTAGCGCCGTCGTTATCAAAACGTCAGCGCTC
>CANGFL010000051.1 GCA_947453015.1 Oxalobacteraceae bacterium
AGGTTTTCATGCGACGCGTCTCTCATTGACGTAATACAAAATGCGCTCGTCTGGCAGACGCACGCCCACAGCATCACCCGCTGCAACCGAATGCAGTGTGCGCTGCTTGCACGCCACTCGGTAATCACCGAGCTGGCAATCGACTAACCAATGCGTTCCCATGTTGCGTGCGCTGATGATACGCGCTGGCAAACTCTCTGCAGAGCCGTGCGCTACGCATTCAACAAACTCTGGGCGTATGCCTAATTTCAAACTACCTTCGCCCATACGCAAACCACGGCGTGGCGGTAAAAATTCGGAGACACCCGCGATGCGTACGCCATCAGCGCTATAACCACACGGCAGTAAATTCATACCGGGATTGCCGATGAAGTAACCCACAAAGGTATGCGCGGGTGCTTCAAATAATTCTTGTGCAGTACCGATTTGAACCACTTCACCTTCGGTCATCACGACGACTTTGTCGGCAAAGGTTAGCGCTTCAATTTGATCGTGCGTGACATAGATCAGCGAGAGCTTAAGCTCGTGATGAATTTCTTTAAGCTTGCGACGTAGCAGCCATTTGAGATGCGGATCAATCACCGTCAATGGTTCATCAAACAATACCGCTGCTACATCAGGACGCACTAAGCCACGACCCAAAGAAATTTTTTGTTTCGCATCCGCCGTGAGTCCGCTGGCGCGATTTTTTAAATCTGATGACAGCTCTAATATCTCGGCAATGTGTGACACACGCTTTTCAATATCGGCGGTTTTCCAGCCTCGATTTTTTAACGGGAAAGCCAAGTTTTCACCGACCGTCATCGTGTCGTAAATCACAGGGAACTGAAACACCTGCGCAATGTTGCGCGCTTCGGTCGGTAAGTTAGTCACATCGTTACCATCAAACAGCACCTTGCCTTGTGATGGTCGAACTAATCCAGAAATAATATTTAGCAGCGTCGTCTTGCCGCAACCCGATGGGCCGAGTAAGGCGTAGGCGCCGCCATCGTTCCACGTCATCTCCATAGGACGCAGCGCGTAATCCGATGGCTCAGTAGGGTTGGCTTTGTAGCTGTGCGCCAGTCCGGCGAGTTCTATGCGCGCCATCTCAGACTCCTGTTGAGTCCGGAGCGCACAGCAATGCGCCATCGGGACTAAAAATAAAGACATCGTCAGGAAGGAAATACACCGTCGTGGCTGCGCCGATGTCTAGCGTGTGCACACCCGTTAGCTGCGCCACCAATGACAATTCACCACGATGTAAATGCACATAGGTTTCTGAGCCACTGATTTCAGATAGATCTACCGTTGCACCTACAGCGAAATCATTTCCTTGTGAGCTAAGACGCAAACTGTGTGCACGTACACCGAGCACGACCTTATTGTGGTTTGAAGCTTTAGCGCGCTGGCGTTCCGTTAAAGGCATAGCTAAACCATGACCCAAATCCGCCACGCCCTGCGCATTAATATGCGCATCCATCAAATTGATCGGTGGATCACTAAATGTGCGTGCCGCTTGCAATGATGAAGGCGCGTTAAATACCGAAAGGGTAGAGCCATGCTGTAGCACACGACCTTCATGCATCAAGAGTGTTTGCCCACCGAGTTGCAAAGCTTCGAGGGGTTCGGTAGTGGCATACACCACCGTCGTGCCGCCTGAGGCAAACAGATCGGTTAATTCGCGGCGTAGTTCTTCGCGGAGTTTGTAATCCAGATTAACCAGCGGCTCATCGAGTAACAACAAGCCCGCGTCTTTAATCAGCGCACGCGCCAGTGCAGTTCGTTGTTGTTGGCCACCGGAGAGTGCGGCAGGTGAGCGATCGAGGTAGTTAGAGATATGCAGACGCTCAGCCATCTCGTGGACTTTTTTACGAATGTCATCGTCCGATAACTTGCCTGCAATTCGTAATGGCGAAGCGATGTTTTCAAAAACACTCAGCGAGGGGTAATTGATGAACTGCTGATAAACCATCGCCAGATGACGTTCACGCACCGGCACGCCAGTCACATTCACACCGTCGGCAATGATCTTGCCTTCCGTTGGGCGATCCAGTCCCGCCATCAAACGCATAAGCGTGGTCTTGCCGGCCAAGGTCGGGCCGAGCAGCACGTTGATGGCTCCCGCCACCAGCGCGACCGAAGTCGGATACAGATGCGTATGAGCGCCAACGCGGGCGCTTACGCCGTGTAATTCGAGACGCACTTTATCTCCTCCGAATGTGTCGCGCCGACCTTAACCTGCTGCGACCATCAGTTTGTTATCGTTTTTATACCGCTTTGTTGAAAACCACTCATCAACTTTTTGTGCCGTCCCCTCTGGCACATGAAGCCCCAACTTAGTGCGACGCCACAGTATATCGGTGCTGGACGACGCCCATTCAAAATTCATCAGATACTCTAACTCGGCAGGATATAAACCTTCTGCCAGTGGCTCACCCATATCCTGCAACGAATGACGATCGTTTAACAGCACATGAATACGCGTGCCATACGTGCGCGCATAACGCGTGATCAACTTTGGTGCGAGCCAGGAATATTTCTTTTGTAGTTCGTGCACATACGAATCGAATTCAAGTACCGAACGATTTTGCGGTTCACTACCAAACAAGTCACCGCCGGGCAGGCAAGCATCGGCTGTCCACGCACCGCGTTGATTGCCTAAGTGCGGTGCAATCATGTCGACCGCTTCTTCAGCCAGTTTGCGAAAGGTCGTGATCTTGCCGCCGAACACACTTAGCATCGGTGCGCTTTCACCTTCAATGACTAAGTTGTAGTCGCGCGTAATTTCTGATGCATTCGATGAATCATCTTCTAACAATGGACGCACACCTGAATACGCCCACACCACATCAGCAGGCTTTAAAGGTTTTAAAAAATAGCGTTCAGTTAGTTTGCACAGGTACTCGATTTCATCCTGATCAATCGCGACCTTATTCGTATCGCCGTGATAGTCAATATCCGTTGTACCTATCAACGTGAAATCGTGTTCGTAGTCGATCGCAAACACGATGCGACCGTCAGGATTTTGAAAAATGTACGCGAAAGGATGATCAAATAATTTTTTAACGACGATATGACTGCCCTTAATCAAGCGCAGCGATTTTCCACTCGGCCGATGCAAGGCGTCTTGCAAGAATGACGCCGCCCAGGGGCCGGCAGCATTCACTAATCCGCGTGCGTTCACATTGAGTTGTTTGCCATCGTTGGTGCGCAGCACAGCAGACCATTTGTCGCCAACACGTTTAGCTGATTCGCACGCAGTGTGCGTCAAAATTGTTGCGCCTTTTTCGGCAGCATCCAAGGCATTCAAGATAACGAGTCGCGCGTCATCAACCCATCCATCGGAATAAATAAAACCTTTAGTGAATTCAGGCTTAAGAGGTTTGCCTGCTGCGTGCGTGCGCAAATCGAGGCTGCCTGAACCGGGCAAAATTTCGCGTTGTGCGAGGTGGTCATACACCAACATGCCCGCACGTATCATCCATGCAGGACGTTGACCTTTATCGTGCGGCATAACAAAGCGCATCGGCCACATGATGTGTGGTGCAGAGCGTAGTAAGACTTCGCGTTCAATCAGTGCTTTTCGTACTAATCCAAATTCGTAATGTTCGAGATAACGCAAACCACCGTGAATTAATTTAGTCGAGGCCGACGACGTGTGAGATGCCAGATCATCCTTCTCACACAACAGCACCGATAAGCCGCGTCCCGCGGCATCGCGGGCAATGCCTGCGCCATTGACGCCGCCGCCGACAATCAGCAAATCGCAATCAAAGGTGGCGGAAGAAGAACTCATTAGCGAACGTAAGCAAAAGGATGAGTGTGGGCCGTTACTGAATTGATGGTTTGACGAAAGTAGCCTACTGCTGACAATCAATCCGAGGCCAGGGTTGTCGGCGCGTGGTTTGTTGTCTTCAGAAAAGGCAGGTAACCTTTCCTATTGGAATTGCCAAGCGTACTTGGACTGAAGATAATGCTATTCAAAGATAGTCGTTAAACGAACAAAAAGCAACACACATGACAGCATTTACGTTCGTTTGTTTTCATTATTTCCTTTTTAACGTGGCCCAGCCTAGTGCGGGAGTATTGGTATGACCCTCAACCCGCGACAACGGCGTTTGCTGGAAGCTGTTCAGAGGCAGGTCACTATTTCGGTAGAAGACTTGGCCAATGAGCTAGACGTAACGCCGCAGACCGTGCGGCGCGACGTCAAATTAATGGAAGAAGCGCGCCTGCTGGCGCGTTATCACGGTGGGGTGGGGCTGCCATCGTCAGTTGAAAACATTGATTACACCCAGCGTCAGGTTCTGAATATCGAAGGTAAGCGCCGCATCGCCGCCGCCGTGGCTGAGCGTGTGCGCCCCGGTTGCTCGCTACTCATCAATATAGGAACCACCACCGAGGAAGTGGCGCGGGCGTTGATGCACCATCAGGGATTGCACGTCGTAACCAACAATCTCAACGTGGCTGCCATTTTGGCCAGTCAGCCCAGCTGCGAAGTCATTGTGGCGGGCGGCGTGGTGCGCGGGCGCGATCGCGCCATTGTGGGTGAGGCCACCGTCGATTTCATTCGGCAATTTAAGGTGGACATCGGCATCATTGGCGTTTCAAGCATAGAGCCCGACGGCACGCTGCGCGATTTTGATCCGCGTGAAGTTAAGGTGGCTCAAGCCATCGTTGAGCAGTCGCGCGAGGTCTGGCTGGTGGCCGATCAGGCCAAATTCGATCGTCAGGCCTTGGTACGCATTACTCATCTTTCTCAAATTGATAAGTTATTTTGTGATGCGCCGCCGCCGCCCGGATTGGCCAACATACTGGCCGAAGCGCAGGTAGAAGTCGTGGTTGCCCCCTAATTTAGGCGGCGACAAGCAATGTTTACAGACATGAGTGTCTGAGACACGTTAAAAATTTCGGCTGCGCCAGCCCTTTGGGCGATAATACGGCCATCCGAAAACCGCACCAAGGAACAGGATGTCCAACGTCTACGCCCCACTAAAGAACGATACGTTTTTGCGCGCATTGCTGCGTCAACCTACGGACTACACGCCGCTTTGGCTAATGCGCCAAGCTGGGCGTTACCTGCCTGAGTATCGCGCCACCCGCGCAAAGGCGGGTTCGTTCATGGGGTTGGCCACCAATCCTGACTACGCCACCGAGGTCACCATACAACCGCTCGACCGCTATCCTTTGGATGCGGCGATTCTGTTTTCAGATATCTTGACCGTGCCCGATGCCATGGGCTTGGGACTCTCATTTGCCGAGGGCGAAGGCCCACGTTTTGCGCATCCACTGCGTGATGAAAAAGCCGTGTTGGCTCTGCGTGAACCCGATCTCGCCAGCCTGCAATACGTGTTTGATGCGGTAACCCAGATCCGCAAAACCCTCAATGGTCGTGTGCCGCTAATTGGTTTTTCCGGCAGTCCCTGGACACTCGCCTGCTATATGGTTGAAGGCGGTGGTTCCGATGATTTCCGTCTGGTGAAGGGCATGCTGTACGACCGACCCGATTTGATGCATCACATCTTGAATGTGAATGCGAAAGCCGTCGCTGCCTACTTAAATGCGCAAATCGATGCCGGCGCACAAGCCGTAATGATCTTTGATACCTGGGGCGGCGCCCTGGCCGATGGCGTGTATCAGGCGTTTTCTTTGCATTACATGCGCGAAGTTATTAAGGGCTTAAAGCGCGAACATGACGGGCAAAAAATCCCGTGCATCGTATTCACCAAGGGTGGTGGCTTGTGGCTAGACGAGATCGCCGACAGCGGTGCCGACGCCGTGGGCTTGGATTGGACGGTAAATCTCGCGAAGGCGCGCCAGCAAGTCGGCCACAAAGTCGCGCTACAAGGCAACCTTGATCCGAATGTGCTGTTTGCTAAGCCAGAGCAAATTCACGCCGAAGTAGAAAAAGTCTTAACGTCGTTTGGTAAACCCGGCCCCGGAACGGGCCATGTGTTTAACCTAGGGCACGGTATTTCTCAGTTCACCCCACCGGAGTCGGTGACAGCCTTAGTTGAGGCCGTTCACGGCATCAGCCGCCGCATGCGTTCCTAACAGGCCTTGCCTTAGTGGCATGTGCGGTAAGCGGCGACTTCGACCAAAACGGTGCAGTTATGCACATTATGGTTAGGCGAGTGTAAATCAAGGACTTGCGGAAAAATAGGTAGACCTTGTCGCAGAAGAGTGCGCTAAGTCCTTGATTTGTCGATGCGCCCATCCTTGCGGGCAATATCCGATCACCGATCCCACATTACAGAAATAGCGCAGGTTTGTTAGAAAACGAGTTTGTTCACAAAGATATCCACAAGCTAGTGGATAACTTTTGACAGACCGGGTCGCCCTAATCGCTGATGCAAACGGCATTCTGGGGGCAGAACAAGGGCTATCGTGGTGCGCTGGCCCGTTCGGCAATCGGTTGACAAGCTGAGATTGCTTAAGCCGCACTTATTCACAAACTATGGCCTTGTCAAGGTGCTAGAAAATAAATTCAAATTATTTTTTTCGATCTAGCGCGAAATTCGTAAGTCATTGATTTTATTGGGGGTGGATCGCTGCTTCCCCTCTGAGCAAAGTGTTTGAGGCCGCATGAATTCTGGCATTTGGACTGTCAAGCCCCGGTTGTACACAAAGTTATCCACATATTTTGTGGATAGTCTAAAAAGCGCTTTCGAAATGGACAGTTAGCGCGCATTCTAAGGAATCACTTTAAGTAGCGACTGAACTAGTTATGGTTAAAAATTTTTCAGCAAACAAAAAAATTTAAAATTTCGTCTGTCACTAATTCATTACACACACGCTGTAAAAAACTTTTTTCTTCTCACGTGCACAACACAATTCTTCAAATTGCTCTCGATACACCACTCGATACAACGTTTGATTATCGATATGTTGCATCGACAGAAAATATTGAACAACCACTGATCGGTCAATTCGTTCGCGTACCGTTTGGTAAACGTGAAGTTGCAGGGTTAATTGTTGGCGTAAACAAAACGAGTGATATAGATCCGCAAAAAATTCGTGATGTGATCGAACTGCGTCATCAGATTACAGCCTTGTCATCTCACTGGATGCAATTGTGTGAGTTTGCCGCCGAGTACTATCAGCGTCCATTCGGTGAAGTTGCCTTGCCAGCCGTGCCGAAAGCGTTGCGTGAAGCCAAAGTAGGCACGATTGATCGCGCCATAAAAAAATTGGCGGCACTCGCAAAAAACAAAGAATCAGAAACGATAGACAGCGCTGAAACCGCGCACCACGTAACGCACACGTTGAATGAACAGCAACAGCAGGCCGTAGATGCGATTGCCGCAACAACAGCCTATGCCTGTCATTTATTGTTTGGTATTACCGGTAGTGGCAAGACGCAAGTGTATTTGCAAGCCGCGAAAGCCTTGCTAGAAAAAACGAAAGCGCGTGGTGAGCGCGCACAAATTTTAATTCTGGTGCCAGAAATAAATCTCACGCCGCAATTAGAAGATCAGGTTCGTGCGTCGTTTCCACGGTTGAATGTCGTGTCCTTGCATAGCCAGTTATCCGAAGGCGAACGATTGCGTCACTGGTTGGCAGCGCATGAAGGGCAGGCAGACATCCTACTAGGAACTCGACTCGCCGTACTAGCGTCGATGCCGCATCTAAAGCTCATCATCGTCGACGAAGAGCATGATGCATCCTACAAACAGCAAGAAGGTTTGCGCTACTCAGCGCGTGATCTGGCGATCTGGCGTGCGCGACAATTAGCGATTCCTGTCGTGTTAGGTTCGGCCACGCCGTCGATAGAAAGCTGGCAGCATGCAGAGACAGGTCGGTATAAGCGACTCACACTCACTCAACGAGCCGCAGCACAAGCCACCGTTCCTCGCGTCGGCTTAATCGACATGGAGCGCGACAAAGCCGTTGAGGGCTTGTGTCCATCGCTAGTAACCGCATTGCGCGAACGACTCTCACGCGGCGAGCAATCATTACTTTTTTTAAATCGACGAGGCTATGCACCCGTCATGCATTGCGATGCTTGTGGGTGGATTAGTAATTGTCGGCGCTG
>CANGFL010000052.1 GCA_947453015.1 Oxalobacteraceae bacterium
ATCGTGTCACGTGTCGTGATTGGTTTCAGTTATCGCTAAAAGAAGGCCTGACAGTTTTTCGTGATCAGGAATTTTCTGCTGATATGATGGGTAGTGAAAGCGGCAAAGTAGTCAAACGAATAGAAGATGTGCGCGTGTTACGACAAGCGCAATTCCCAGAAGATGCGGGCCCAATGGCGCATCCGGTTCGTCCTGACTCCTATGTTGAGATCAATAATTTTTATACTTTAACGATTTACGAAAAAGGTGCTGAAGTAGTTCGCATGTTGCAGACCTTGTTGGGCCGTGATGGTTTTCGTAAAGGTATGGATTTATATTTTCAGCGCCATGATGGCCAGGCAGTGACCTGCGATGATTTTCGTGCCGCGATGGCTGACGCCAATAGACGTGATCTTACTCAATTTGAGCGTTGGTATAGTCAGGCCGGTACACCTCGTGTCTTAGCGACGACGCATTATGATCCGGTAACAGAGACACTGGCACTTGAGTTAGAACAGTTTTGCCCACCGACGCCAGGTCAACCACTGAAGCAGCCTATGCATATACCAGTTGCTGTCGGCTTGCTGAATGCGAATGGCGATGATTTGCCGCTGCAATTAGAAGGTGCTAAACATAGTGAGACAGGAGTGCAAACACTGCCCACGACTATCGTGCTGGAATTGACGCAATCTAAACAGACTTTCACTTTTACTGGAATCAAACGGCCACCGGTACCTTCGTTGTTACGTAATTTTTCCGCGCCTGTTGTACTTGAGGCCAATTACAGCGATCAGCAACTAGCCTTTCTATTAGCGCACGACAGCGATCCATTTAATCGGTGGGAAGCTGGGCAGCGATTAGCGACGCGTCGTTTGCTTAGCTTGTGTGAAGAAGGTGTAGGGCCTACCCAAGCGTATCCCGTCACCAGCCAAGATGAGTTGCTGGCAGATGCCTTAGGACAGTTGCTGCGTGATACATCATTAGATTCGGCGTACCGTGATTTAGTGCTGACCCTACCTTCAGAAGTCATGCTTGCCGAGCAGGTCGATGTGATTGACCCCGAAGCGATTCACAATGCGCGCTGTGCATTACGCAATTACTTGTCGCATGTGTTGCGCGATGATTTCATCGCTGCTTACAACGCAAATCACCAATCGGGAAGTTACAGCCCGGATGCCGTCTCCGCTGGACGCCGTGCATTACGTAATAATGCCTTGGGTTATCTCGCGGAGTTAAATGACAGTGCGATTCATAAATTAATTCAAGATCAACTAGCTCAGGCATCGAACATGACAGATCGCCTGGCAGCGCTGTCGATAATGAATGTGCATCAGGCGCCTGGCATCCGGGATGCCCTTCAAAGTTTTTATAAAGATTTTGAACATGAAGCGCTGGTGATTGATAAATGGTTTAGCTTACAAGCTTCAGCACCTGGCACTGATACCAAAGCCATACACAAGCTAATGCAGCATCCTGCTTTTTCTATGACCAATCCGAATCGGGCTCGCAGTTTGATATTCGCATTTTGCAATAGCAATGCTGCGCAATTTCATGCAGCGGATGGTAGTGGGCATGCATTTTGGGCTGAGCAAGTGATTGCGCTCGATAAGATTAATCCTCAGGTGGCAGCACGACTTGCGCGCAGTATGGATAGATGGCGCAAATTTACTCCAGCCCTTCAGGCGAGTATGAAAACTGCATTAGAAAAAGTAGCCAGTACACGCAAGTTATCGAATGATGTTGCCGAAGTAATCGGCAAGTCCTTATCAAAATAAATTACACCTATCGAGACATCTCATGAAACGAGTCAGCCTGACGCAATATCTGATTGAAGAGCAGCGATTAAATAATTCCATACCTGCAGAATTACGCTTGCTGATAGAAGTCTTAGCAAGAGCCTGTAAGACCATTAGTCATTCTGTGGGAAAGGGTGCGCTAGGCGATGTGCTGGGTGCTGCTGAAAGTGAAAACGTTCAAGGTGAAATACAAAAAAAGCTAGACATCATTTCCAATGAAATTTTGTTGCAGGCGAATGAATGGGGTGGTCATCTCGCTGCGATGGCATCGGAAGAAATGGAAACCATACATCCGATTCCCAATCGTTATCCTATGGGCGAATATATGTTGTTGTTTGATCCTTTGGATGGATCGTCCAACATTGATGTGAATGTATCGATCGGCACCATTTTTTCAGTGCTCAAAGCACCAGAAGGTATGGCCACGCCAACGGAAGAGGATTTTTTACAGCCAGGTACCAAACAAGTAGCGGCGGGCTACGCTGTGTATGGTCCGCAAACTGTTTTAGTACTTACTACGGGTAACGGCGTTCATGGATTTACCTTAGATAGAGAGATGGGTTCGTGGGTTATGACCCAACGTAATATTCAAATACCAGCTGATACCGCTGAGTATGCAATTAATGCGTCTAACTCACGTCACTGGTATGCACCGGTCAAGCGCTACATCACTGAACTAGAAGCAGGCAAGACGGGGCCACGTGAGAAAAATTTTAATATGCGCTGGATTGCTTCAATGGTGGCCGATGTTCATCGCATTCTCAATCGTGGCGGTATCTTTATGTATCCTGCGGATCAACGCGAGCCCGATAAGCCAGGTAAATTGCGTTTGATGTATGAAGCTAATCCTATGGCGTTACTGATTGAACAGGCCGGTGGTGCAGCTACCGATGGAAAGCAACGGATTTTGGATATTCAGCCGACTAAATTACATCAGCGCGTTGCGGTGTTTTTAGGGTCACGCAATGAGGTTGAGCGAGTCACTCGGTATCATGCGGAATAGCAAAACCTAATTTCAATCTGATTGCGACAGCAAACTACGTATAGCTGAAACGAAAGTTTCAGCTTTTTTTATTGCAATGGATACCTGTTCGCGTGTTATGTCCTCGCCTGTGTAATCTGCCAGAAGACGTAGTTGTTCGACTTCATTAAATGCACGACCCAACACACGGGAAATCTTATTAGTAGAGACTATATGTAATCCGAACGCAGAGATAAGTCCGCTATGCGTTTTAGTTATTTTGTAATCAGCTCTGTTTTCCGCGAGAAGGGCAGCGTGTGCTGCATCATACATGGCGTAATACGCACGGTTGCATGCACCTTCGATTTCTCCGGCATCGTTAAGTAAACGTGCTGCACGCAGCGCACGCTCTGCCTTGATGAGATATTTCGCAGGTGTAAAAGCTGAATTCAAAGTCGGATACCTTCGCGCCTAATGGTATCAATCAAGGCGGGATTGCTGAATTGTTCTGGATGCGCCAACTCGTTATGCCATAAGGGTAAGGCCTGAACCAGAATGCCGGTATCTAACAAAACGTCAAAGGCAACACCTGCCATGACAATAGCCGCTTCAGACCTGTTGCCAGGCTTATCATTCAGGATTACCGCAAGATCAGCATCGCTGTTCGGGTTGTGGGTGTTTCTAGCGCGGCTGCCAAAGAGAATTGCATGATCAACGGGGAATTTCTTTGAAATACGCTCAAGGAATACCTTGGTGGCATTTGCGGTTTGCGGATCGATTATTGATGGAATGCTATTCATAGAAATAAGTCTAGCATGGCTTGACAGGACGTCAGGGGTCCGTGACCCAGACTGACTGGATCTGTTTAGAGAAGGCGTGGCCTAGAGGTAGATAAGTTTATGCTGGTCGATGAGGTGGTCGCTCGCATAAAATGCCAATCACGAAAGCCTGCTGCCTGATCAGGCTGCTCACTACTTCTTCCAACTCACCGCTTCGCCTAATTCTGTCAGCGACAATTTCGGTGCTAGCTCACGAATGAAATCTATCGTGTACTCGCGCAAGAATGCACCACGACGAACGGCGACTCGAGTGACATTCGTGGCAAACAAATGACTAGCTGAAATCGTTTTGAGATTCTCGGGTAAATGATCTACAGCCATGGAAGCGACTATCCCAACGCCTAATCCCAGTGATACATATTGTTGAATCACGTCTGAATCCATCGCGGTAAGAACCACATCTTTATCAATGGCCGCTTTTCTGAAAGCTTCATCAATGTGGCCGCGGCCAGTGAAGCCTTGATCGTAAGTAATCAGTGAGTGAGCGGCTAAATCTTGTAGCGATATTTTTTCTATCGATAGTAGAGGATGGCCTGAAGGAACAACGATGGCATGGTGCCATTCATAGCAAGGGAAGGATACGAGTCCTTCAAAGCGAGTCAAACCTTCCGTAGCAATTCCAACGTCGGCTTTACCGGATAAAACCCATTCTGCGATATGTTCAGGCGCGCTTTGCTGTAAGGCGATACGCACATCGGGAAAGGCTTCTCGAAATTTTTGTACTACCCCTGGTAAAACATAGCGTGTTTGTGTGTGAGTCGCAGCAATCGAGAGCGTGCCAGTGGTTTTGCTGGAGTAGGTTTGACCAGCACGCTGAAGATTTTCTGCTTCAAGAAGTAATCGCTCTATGATGTGTAAGACTTCTTTACCGGGCTCGGTTAATCCGGTTAGTCGTTTACCGTTACGTTCAAATATGTCGATGCCGAGTTCTTCTTCGAGTTCGCGAATCTGGCGGCTGACCCCTGGCTGTGAAGTAAATAAGGCGTTAGCAACCTCGGTCAAATTAAAATTTTGACGAATCGCTTCACGTACTGAGCGTAGCTGCTGAAAATTCACGTTAAATTCCTTAGTATTTTTTAGGCCGCATGATCCGGAAAAACACGAACACGGCGAGGTCTGACTACAACCGATGATCCTGTTTTTAATTGCAATTGCGCAAAGCGCTCTGAAGACAAGACAGCTTCGATCAAGCGACCGTCACCATCAGCTTCAAGTTCAAGCTGTGCCAGCGGTCCAATGGCGTGTGCACGCTTGAGTTGAGCAACGATGCCTTCAGCGCCGGGGGTGTAATGCTCAATGTCGAGCTCATGCGGTCTTACATATCCAACGGTTTCTAGTTCACGCGTTGCAGTTAGATCGGATATGGGTAGCGCTCCGCCAGCCGTATTTAATACGCCTTGATGTGCTCGGCCATGAAATAAATTCACATTTCCTAAAAATCCATACACAAACGGTGAGGCTGGATAGTTATAGACTTCTTCTGGCGTTCCTACTTGTTCGACTTTGCCTTTATTCATGAGCACAACGCGATCAGCGACTTCGAGTGCTTCTTCTTGATCATGCGTGACAAAAATACTGGTGACATGAAGTTCATCATGTAACTGGCGTAGCCAGCGTCTGAGTTCTTTCCTTACCTTGGCGTCGAGCGCTCCAAAAGGCTCATCGAGTAGCAACACGCGTGGTTCGACAGCCAGCGCACGGGCCAGTGCTATGCGTTGACGTTGCCCGCCTGAGAGTTGAGAGGGGTAGCGATCTGCTAGCCAGTCGAGCTGAACCAGTGATAACAGACGCATGACTTTTTCACGTATCTGAGTTTCACTGGGACGAATTGCACGTGGTTTGACACGCAATCCAAATGCGATGTTTTCAAAGACACTCATGTGCTTGAATAGCGCATAGTGTTGAAACACAAATCCAACTTGGCGCTCACGCACATGGCGAACGGATGCATCTTCACCATCGAGTATGACTTGCCCTTGATCAGCTTGTTCAAGACCTGCAATCACACGTAATAGAGTCGTTTTTCCGCAGCCCGAAGGACCGAGCAGTGCAGTTAATTCGCCAGTTGCGAATTCAAGCGAAACATTATTTAACGCGACAAAATTACCAAAATGCTTGCCTATATTTTTTACTTCGATACTCATGCGCTAAGCTCCTTGGGAGTGGCGTTTAAATCACGATTAATGCGCCATTCGATAAATGATTTCAATGCAAGTGTGACTAGTGCGAGCAAGGCGAGTAGCGATGCCACTGCGAATGCTGCAGCAAAGTTGTATTCGTTATAAAGAATTTCAACTTGCAGTGGCATAGTATTTGTCTCGCCGCGGATGTGTCCTGATACGACTGAAACAGCACCAAATTCACCCATGGCACGCGCATTACATAAAATCACGCCGTACAGTAAGCCCCACTTAATGTTTGGCAGAGTCACATACCAAAAAGTGCGCCAGCCCGATGCACCAAGTACCAGCGCAGCCTCTTCTTCTTCATTGCCTTGAGTTTGCATCAGCGGTATTAACTCTCGTGCTACGAAAGGAAACGTCACAAATACCGTCGCCATCACGATGCCGGGAACAGCAAAAAGAATTTGTATGTCGCGTTCCATTAGCCACGCACCAAACCAACCGTGCGCGCCAAATAGCAGTACATAAATCAAACCGGAGATGACAGGTGAGACTGAGAATGGCAAATCAATTAATGTGAGTAACAAGCTCTTGCCACGAAAATCAAACTTTGCAATCGACCAGGAAGCAGCCACACCAAAAATTAAATTCGCAGGTACAGCAATGGCTGCCGTAATCAAGGTTAAGCGTATAGCCGATAGCGCATCGGGATCGCTTATAGCTAACAGGTAGGTTTGCCAACCTTTTCTGAATGCTTCAGTAAAGACAACGGCTAACGGTATCAGTAAGAATAAAAGTGAAAATGCGAGTGCAATCGTTATCAGTAAAATTTTTAACCATACCGGCTCAGTGATCGCTTTGGGTGTGTAGGCAGGTTCTGCCGCAGCGCGTTCAGAGGCTGACATAGAGGCGAATGTGGTGGTCATATCAGCGTTTCTCCTTTTGGCCTTCGCGGCGCATCCACGCCTGCAAAAGATTAATCGCTAATAGCATGATGAATGATGCGCCGAGCATCACAACCGCAATCGCGGTGGCGCCTGCATAGTCATATTGTTCGAGCTTGGTAATTATTAGTAGTGGTGTGATTTCAGACACCATGGGCATATTACCCGCGATGAAAATGACAGATCCGTATTCACCGAGTGCGCGTGCGAACGCGAGTGCAGCACCCGTCAGTAGGGCGGGCAAAATCGCTGGAAAGATAACTAAGCTAAAAATCTGCAACCGATTCGCCCCTAGGCAGGCGGCGGCTTCTTCGAGTTCTTTTTCCGTGTCTTCTAAGACAGGTTGTATGGTTCGAACGACGAATGGCAGCCCAATAAATACCAGTTGCCAGTTGATAACGGGCGATGACTAAGTGTTCCGTGTCACCTGTCAAGACCGTTCCGGTATGGACATTATCAAACTTAGTAATATCGTAGTTAAGCGCAAATTTGGAGTCTTGCGTCAGATACCAGTTCAGCCCCACTCCCCATGTTTTGGCTGATGTAGCGTAGCCTTTGGCAGTGTCGGCAAAGGTGGATGCTTTGTCATCGAGATTATTTTCTTGATAGCGCGCTAATAACTCCAGCGCTCCCCAGCCGCCGTCCGGACCTGGTTTGTATGGCGTTAAAGGTTTGACTCCGCCATATGAGGCATCTTCACCAGTGAGTAGCCAAGATGTTGAAATATGCCATGCGCTGTTTTTCAGATTGTCTGTCGTTGTTCCTCTTTTGACAGCCTGATCAACCGAGGCATATTCCGCCAATATGCCTAACGGGCCACTGTAGTAATAGGCCTGTGGTGCGAGGCGATTACGGCTGCCATTAGCGCTGGTAGCAGTCGCGTATGAAAAGAAATTGTAAGCTTGGCCCGGTGTTTTGTACGCAGGAAGCGCATTGTTCGTCGCACTGCTCCATGTGCCTGCAATACCTACACCTAAGTTTGCGAGTTTGCTGTCTGTTCCTGCAAAGGGTGTGGTGAAAATACGCGCAGTCAAATCTTTGGCATTATTGTCGTCTTGGTTGGTGAAATTTTCTCCACCATCCTTAACGCCATTGAAAATACCTAAGGCGTAATTCACTTTTTTATCAGCGACAACACCGTAGAGCGAAACACCGAGATCGCGGTTCGGAAGAATATTATTACTGACGTAGCTGCGTTCAATGAATTTGGTATCCGCAGCACCTTGCAAACGCTCTAAGCCAACAAATGGTTTAAATTTACCGAGACGCACGGAAGCTTCTGGATTGTGTTTGATATCAAAATACGCATCAACGACACGTG
>CANGFL010000053.1 GCA_947453015.1 Oxalobacteraceae bacterium
AATTAATTTTGTGTCAGGCACGCAATTTGCCAGTGCGAACCAATCCACACCATTTAGTGGATCAACTTTCATTGATCTAGTCTAGGGAGTACCTAATGAGAAATACCAAACGCGTTCGCTCTTTACGAGCAACGCAAGGTTTTACGTTAATTGAATTAATGATCGTCGTCGCGATCATCGGCATCCTCGCCGCTGTAGGCATACCTGCTTATCAGGACTACACAGCAAGAGCTCGTGTGTCAGAAGGCCCCAGCTTAGCAACACCTGCCTTCACTGCACTGGGTGTAGCCTGCAGCGATGGCACCCTGGCTGAGAAGGGCACTGCCATTACTCACGATGACCTGGGACTACCTGCAGGAACCACCATAACAGGACGGTTTGTAACGGGTGTTACTGTATTGGGAACCTCACCCACCACCGCAACTGTGACTATTACCTATAATGGCCTCATCCCCGGCGTAACTGCTGGAAACGACCTAGTCTATACCGGCACCTGTGCCGCAGGCTCTGGGCTACGTTGGGCAATCGCTGGTTCGGTTCCAGCACGTCTACAGCCAAAAATCTAATGTAGGCTAATAAAAAATGGGGAGCCATTGCTCCCCATTTTTTTCAACTTACTGACGTTAACTTCATTGATTTAACTTCATCGATTCAGCTTACAGCGCTGCTTTCAATAGTCTTCCCATCTCTGATGGATTACGCGTTACCTTAATACCGCACGCGTCCATGATCTCTAATTTAGCCTGAGCTGTATCAGCACCACCGGATATCAACGCACCAGCGTGACCCATACGTTTACCCGGAGGAGCGGTTACACCAGCGATGAAACCAACCACCGGCTTTTTCATGTGATCTTTAATCCACTGCGCTGCATTGGCTTCATCAGGACCACCGATTTCACCAATCATGATCACGGCATCAGTATCGGGATCGTCGTTGAACATTTGCATAATGTCGATGTGCTTTAAGCCATTGATGGGATCGCCACCAATACCGACGGCTGACGATTGGCCTAAGCCCAACGCGGTCAACTGGCCCACAGCTTCGTACGTCAACGTGCCTGAACGGGAGACCACACCAATACGACCTTTTTTGTGAATATGACCGGGCATGATGCCGATCTTAATTTCATCGGGTGTGATTAAACCGGGGCAGTTGGGGCCGAGCAACAGTGTTTTGCTACCGGCTTTTTTCATTTTGTCTTTCAGCGCCAGCATGTCGCGCACCGGTATACCTTCCGTAATGCAAATGGTGAGATCGAGCTGAGCTTCAACCGCTTCCCAGATCGCATCAGCTGCGCCCGCAGGTGGCACATAAATCACTGACACGGTCGCACCAGTCGCTTGCTTGGCTTCTTTTACGGTCGCGTAAATTGGTATGTCTTCAAAATTTTCGCCCGCTTTTTTCGGATTCACACCAGCGACGA
Source organism: Oxalobacteraceae bacterium (assembly GCA_947453015.1). Lineage (GTDB taxonomy): Bacteria > Pseudomonadota > Gammaproteobacteria > Burkholderiales > Burkholderiaceae_D > Pernthalerella. The sequence goes on from CANGFL010000053.1 coordinate 1,427, forward strand.
AACAATTTTTTCCATTGGCATAGTCTCTACACATACGCGTGTGAAATTGACCGGTTTTGCCAGTAATGCCTTGGGTGATGACTTTAGTATCTTTATTAATCAGGATTGACATGGTTCTTCCTCACTTATTTACCGCTAGCGGCGGCAACCACTTTTTGTGCTGCCTCTTCCATCGTGTCTGCTGAGATGATGGGCAATCCAGAGTCAGCGAGCATTTTTTTACCGATATCTTCATTGGTACCTTTCATACGAACGACTAAAGGTACTTTCAAAGAAACGGCGCGTGATGCGGTGATTACACCTTCAGCAATCACGTCACAACGCATAATGCCGCCAAAGATATTTACTAAAATCGCTTGCAAGTGGGGATTGGTCAGCATGATTTTGAAAGCTTCAGTCACTTTCTCTGCTGTCGCACCACCACCCACATCTAAAAAGTTGGCTGGCTCACCGTTAAATAATTTAATCGTATCCATGGTTGCCATCGCAAGACCGGCACCGTTCACGAGACAGCCGATGTTTCCATCTAAAGAGATGTAGGCCAGATCAAATTTTGATGCCTCAACTTCGGCCGGATCTTCTTCATCGATATCGCGGTAAGCGACAATTTCTGGATGGCGGTACAAGGCATTCGAATCGAAATTAAATTTCGCGTCGAGCGCAATCACTTTGCCATCACCGGTAATAATTAGCGGATTGATTTCGGCGAGTGAAGAATCGGTATCCCAGTACGCTTGATACAAACCCTGCAAGAGAGTTCGCGCTGCAGCAATGGAGCCCGTTGGCACGCCAATTTTGGCGGCAATGTCGTCAGCTTCTTTATCTTTTAAACCCGTCGCCGGATCGATTTCAATTTTATGAATCAGTTCGGGATGCTTCTCAGCGACTTCTTCAATATCCATTCCGCCTTCGCTAGATGCCATTAACACCACACGCTGCGAAATACGATCAGTCACCATCGAGACATACAGTTCTTTTTTGATGTCTGCGCCTTCTTCCACCAGCAAGCGACGAACTTTTTGTCCTTCGGGCCCTGTTTGATGTGTGATGAGTTGCATACCCATGATCTGGTTCGCGTACTCACGCACTTGATCGATGGATTTTGCTACTTTGACGCCACCACCCTTGCCGCGACCGCCGGCATGGATTTGGGCTTTAACGACCCACACTGGACCGCCTAATGTTTCGGCTGCCTTGATCGCTTCATCAACACTCATACATGCAATACCGCGCGGAACCGTAACGCCGTATTTTTTGAGTATTTCTTTACCTTGGTATTCGTGAATCTTCATGCGGACTTCCCTTCCGATGCAATGGATATGGATTTAATCAAGTTGTGCTTAGTGTTTTTCTTAATTAAGGTTTTAGGTTTTTAGTTTTTTTGCTTGATGCTGTTTGTAGAGAATTCAGAATTAATTATTGGTGCTAGGTTTGATGAACCAGCGCGGATAATATTTTTCAACGGCCGGACCATCGCGACGCAAAGCCTGACAGCGATCGAGTTGAAATGGCACCTGAGTCATATCCGCACCTGAGCCTGTATCACCCGTCGGTAAAACATCGCCAGCGAATGCCTGTATGGCGGCGGTGGGCAGTACGCCTGCCAGCTCGGTCAAGTGTGTGCAACCTTCTATACCAGCCAAGCGCTCTCGTAATTCTTTACGAAAGCCTCTCATCAAGTTCAGACCAATGAGTTTTTTATAGGCAGGGCCAATGGTGTTGCAATAGCCGGGATAAGGCACCGCATCGGATATCGCATCGACGTCAACTATCGTCAAACTGGTATTGATGGTGATTCGCAGCCAAAGATCATGAATGGGGTCGCCTGGTAGGCGGTCACCGGAAGCTAAATGAGACACACGGGTTTTGGTGTCGGTGATGCGGGTATCAATATCCCACAAGCCGTCTTCGCGCTCAAAGGCTTGTGCTTCTATATTGCGAACATGGCGCAAAGCACGAGGTAGTTTCGGCGCGGGGAGTGACATAGTTCCGATAGCGTACGCAAAAGCTTGTTAGCTTGAGCACGAATTCTGGAATTGTGCAGCCTGTCGCAGTTTCTACGACTGGTGCCGCTCATGCGGCGCTGCAAAGCTGCCGAAGTTTAGCACAGACCACCCCTGCGATAGGTCAAAACAGGTTGCCAAAAGCCCAAACTTTGGGTCATTGGGCGAACTTCTTTCAGGCTGAGCTTGTGAGACGAGCGCGTTTGATTACAAACTGAATTGCGCTATTTGAAAAGCCACGCTGCTGCAGGAATCGCATCTGCTTTGCGCGTTCCTCATGCGAGGTTGCAGCCGCTCCAAATTTTTTTTCCCACACTTGGAAAGCACGCTCATTTTCGTCTTCCAACAAAGAAACTCGTAACGTGGACACTGTTTCATCATCCAAGCCATGACTTTGAAGTTCAGACAGTATGCGTGAACTACCGTATCGAGCAGAGCGTCGATTAACTAAGGATTCTGCAAAGCGTGAATCAGAAAGAAATTTCTGCGTCACCAGCCAATCGAGTAGCTGATTAAGGTCGTCTCCCTCTTGAACATGACGCGTCAATTTTCGCGCCAATTCAAGCCGGCTGTGCTCGCGCGCTGATAGATACCTCAGCGCCCGAGCTTTCAGGCTAATTCTTGGTAGCGCCACAACTAATCAATAACGACGAATCAAGGGCAATTAAGAATCAAGCTTCCTTCGCCTCAGCAGCGGCCTTAGCGGCTTTTTTTGTGGGTGGCGCTTCAACATCAGTGGCGGCTACTGCAGCAGCGGCAGGTTTGGCGGGTAAGGATGGTAAAACTGGCACGCCCAAATGCTCACGAACCTTATTTTCAATTTCATGCGCCAGTTCTGGACGCTCTTTAAGGTATGTACGCGCATTATCCTTACCTTGACCAATACGCTCGCCGTTGTAGCTATACCAAGCGCCCGATTTTTCTACGATTTTTGCTTCTGAACCCAAGTCGAGAATTTCTCCCTCGCGCGAAGTGCCTTCTCCGTACAAAATGTCGAAATGCGCTTCTCTAAACGGAGGAGCCACTTTATTTTTAACGACTTTTACTTTGGTTTCGTTACCGATCACTTCATCACCCGATTTGATCGAGCCGGTACGGCGAATATCTAAACGAACAGACGCATAAAATTTCAATGCGTTACCACCGGTGGTGGTCTCTGGATTACCAAACATCACACCAATCTTCATACGAATCTGATTGATGAAAATCACCATGGTGTTGGTGCGATTGATAGAGCCAGTCAGTTTACGCAAAGCTTGTGACATCAAACGGGCTTGTAAGCCGGGTAAAGAATCACCCATGTCGCCCTCAATCTCTGCGCGAGGCGTCAATGCAGCGACCGAATCGATAACAATCAGATCAACCGCACCCGAGCGCACCAGTGCATCGGTAATTTCCAATGCCTGCTCACCGGTGTCGGGCTGAGAAATCAGTAAATCATGCAGATTGACGCCGAGTTTTTGTGCATACACTGTATCTAACGCGTGTTCAGCATCAATAAAAGCGCAGGTACCGCCCAGCTTCTGCATCTCCGCAATGACTTGCAACGTCATGGTCGTTTTGCCTGAAGATTCAGGACCGTAAATCTCAACTACCCGTCCACGGGGCAAGCCGCCTACGCCCAGAGCGACGTCTAAACCGAGCGAACCGGTTGAAACAACCTGCACTTCTTCGGCTACGGCGCCATCTGCCATGCGCATGACCGAGCCTTTACCGAATTGCTTTTCTATCTGCGCCAGCGCTGCAGACAATGCCTTGCCTTTTTCGGAATTCGCCAGTTTTTTGTCGTCCATGAGTTTCTCTCGATGCTGTGGAAGGTGGAATCAAGGCCGCGCAAGTCAATACGACCGGTTTCGCAGTACTGTATAAAAAAACAGTAGATGATGCAAGCGGAATTTGACATTGATTTGTTAACTCATTGTTAATTTTGAATAAGTGCCCACCTAAAATACTTGGTTGCTGGCAACCTCCAAACCCAATAGACTGAGCCTCAGTTGACTTAAAAACTTCAGAAATTATGCGCATCCTCCTTGCCGAAGACGACAGCGTGCTGGCCGACGGGCTTACTCGCTCTCTACGCCAGTCCGGTTACGTGATCGACTGTGTAAACAATGGTCAGGCAGCCGACAGCGCGCTATCCGGTCAAGATTTCGATCTTTTGATCCTTGACCTTGATCTGCCAAAAATTTCAGGTCTTGAAGTGCTCAGCCGTCTGAGAGCTCGCGATTCCAGAATTCCTGTACTCATTCTCACCGCTGGCGATTCATTAGAGCAGCGCGTGAAAGCACTCGATTTAGGTGCGGATGATTTCATGGCAAAACCCTTTGCACTGTCTGAACTTGAGGCTCGCGTACGCGCACTCACACGGCGCGGCGCTGGCGGCGGGCCCACTATTATCAAACACGGGCCGCTCGGTTTCGATCAGATTGGGCGAATCGCCTACATCAACGACACGATGATCGATCTCTCTGCGCGTGAGCTGGGTCTGCTTGAAGTGCTGTTAAAACGTAGTGGCAGGTTAGTGTCGAAAGAACAGTTGGTTGATCATCTTTGCGAATGGGGCGAAGAAGTCAGCAACAATGCGATTGAAGTTTATGTGCACCGCCTACGCAAAAAAATAGAAGGCGGCGGCGTACGTATAGCAACCGTTCGCGGACTAGGCTATTGCCTCGAAAAATTTTCTCAGTCTGCTCCTGCAGAAAATCAGGATACGGGCACTAGCTAACTGTGGACGTGCACATCAGTAGACAAAAATCGATGCTAGCTACAACGGCAGAGACATCTCAAGAACCACGCTCTCAGCATTCATTGTTTGGCGAAATTTTAGACTGGATGCTAATGCCGCTGCTGCTGCTTTGGCCAATTAGTATCGCCATTACGTATTTTGCTTCCACATCGATTGCTAATGAACCTTTTGATCGATCATTGGAAGACCGAGTTACTGTCCTAGCACAACAGGTCAAAGAAAATAACGGCATCGTTAGCGCTCAACTACCTTTATCGGCACGCGATATTCTGAGGGCTGATGACATCGACAATGTGTATTTCCAAATTTCAGACCCGCAGCAAAATTTAATTGCCGGCGATCTGGATGTGCCGTATCCCCTCGAAGAAGACAATCCAATTCCCTGGTCGGTACTTTTACGTGATGCACAAATACGCAACACAGAAGTTCGCGTAGCATATGTCTACGTCAATCTGCAAACACTACGCGCTCCTGCCTTAGATGCGGGTGAGCCACGCTATGCGTTGGTTCAAGTAGCAGAAACGTTAGAAAAAAGACGGCAACTTGCTAAGCAGATTGTTAAGGGCGTGATTTTTCCGGAATTTATTATTCTTCCTATCGCACTCACACTCGTCTGGTTTGCACTGACACGTGGTCTGTCACCGTTAGCGACACTACAAGATCATATTCGTGCACGCCGACCGGATGATTTATCCCCGATTGATGCCAGCGCCGTACCTGAAGAAATTTCACCCTTAGTACGATCGCTTAACGACATGCTAGCCAGACTGTCGCAAAGCATACAACTACAAAAACGTTTTATTGCCGATGCGGCACATCAAATGAAAACTCCACTCGCTGGCATGCGCATGCAGTCAGAGCTTGCGATGCGGCAGTCAGATAGAAAAGAGATTCAACACTCGTTAGAGCAACTCTCAAAAAGCTCTGAATCTGCTACGCGCATGATTAATCAATTACTTGCTCTGGCGCGCGCCGAAACGCAAGAAGCGCAGGCTATGCCGTTTGAAAAAATTGAACTCACCGAATTATCTCGACATGTCGTTCAAGATTGGGTGCAGGTGGCAATGACCCGGCGGATTGATCTTGGTTTTGAAGCTGAAAATGTTGACTTACCCATCAGCGGCAATCCAACGATGTTGCGCGAGATGCTGAATAATTTAATTGATAATGCTCTGCGCTATACACCGGCATTGGGTAGTGTGACTGTTCGCGTTCAAGCCGATAACCAACAACGACTCGCCATACTTGAAGTAGAAGATACTGGCCCTGGAATTCCGCTATCTGAGCGTACGCATGTCTTCGAACGTTTTTACCGCATTTTAGGCACCGACGTTGAAGGTAGTGGCTTGGGCCTCGCTATTGTTCGCGAAATCGCTATTCGCCACGGCGTCGACATCGAACTGTTCAGCAATTCGCACAGCAAAGACCCACGCTATCCTGGCAGTTTATTTAGAATTTGCTTCAGACTCGAAAAATCTATTTAAGAAAATTCGCGAGATGCTGAATCAAGAATCACCCACTAAAAATAACGATGGCTATGCGAGCTACTGGCCAACAGTACGTGCAATCACCTTCGTATTACTCGCGCTGTGGCTACTCTTAAATTTTGGGGTGATTTTTTACGCACGCGAACTCTCCGGCTTACAGCTTTTCGGTTGGCCCATTCCGTTTTATATGGCGGCACAAGGTACGATCCTGATTTACTTG
>CANGFL010000054.1 GCA_947453015.1 Oxalobacteraceae bacterium
GACACGGAGTTGATGACCAAATTACGTGAAGAGGCTGAAGCAGAAGGCATACAAGTTTTTGCACGCAACTTAAAAGCATTACTGCTAGCAGCTCCGGCTGGACCTCGCGCCACTATAGGACTGGATCCGGGTCTGCGTACCGGTGTCAAAGTTGCGGTGGTCGATGCCACCGGCAAGGTAGTCGACACCTCCACCATCTATCCACACCAACCACGTAATGATTGGGATGGCTCGCTACACACACTCGCACAACTAGCGAAAAAACATCAGGTGTCACTCATCGCCATTGGCAATGGCACCGCATCGCGTGAAACGGACCGTTTAGCGCAAGACCTGATCACTCAGAATACCGAATTAAAGCTTAACAAAATTGTTGTCTCTGAAGCCGGTGCTTCCGTGTATTCAGCCTCTGAGTTTGCATCAAAAGAATTACCTGATTTAGATGTCTCAATTCGCGGCGCTGTTTCCATTGCACGGCGATTGCAAGATCCGCTCGCTGAACTAGTAAAAATCGATCCAAAATCCATTGGTGTCGGACAGTATCAGCACGATGTTTCTCAAACTCGCTTGGCGCGAGCGCTGGATGCGGTGGTTGAAGATTGCGTTAATGCCGTCGGGGTTGATGTCAACACGGCGTCGGCACCTTTACTGGCGCGCGTATCAGGGCTCAGCTCAACAGTTGCGCAAAGCATTGTTCATCACCGTGATCAAAAAGGAATGTTCCGCTCACGCGCAGCATTGCTTGAGGTTCCGCGTCTGGGCGAAAAAACGTTTGAACAAGCGGCCGGATTTTTGCGCGTGATGAATGGCGACAATCCATTGGATGCTTCGGCCGTTCATCCAGAATCTTATCCACTAGTTGAAAAAATACTTGCGGACATAAAGCGCGATGTGAAATCTATGATCGGTGACAGCGCTTTACTAAAATCACTCGATCCAAAACGTTTTGCGGATCAGCAGTTCGGATTACCTACCGTGATCGATATCTTGAAAGAGCTCGATAAGCCTGGGCGTGATCCACGTCCCGCTTTCGTTACAGCGAGTTTCCGCGATGGCGTAGAAGATTTGAAGGACCTTCAACCGGATATGATTCTTGAAGGTGTTGTGACGAATGTCGCTGCATTTGGCGCCTTTGTAGATATCGGCGTTCATCAAGATGGCTTGGTGCATATCTCTGCGCTATCGAATGAATTCGTCAAAGATCCGCATGCCGTCGTAAAAGCGGGTCAAGTGGTCAAAGTCAAAGTGCTGGAAGTCGATATTAAGCGTAAACGGATTGCGCTCACCATGCGGCTGAATGACACAGCGGCCGCGCAGGATCAGCGCCGACTAGGGTCGGAACGCCCAGACGCACGCGAGCGTTCTGTAAAGCATAAGCCCGTTCAAGAAATGGCAACATCCGGCTCGGCCATGGCCGCCGCTTTTGCCAAACTGAAGAAATAAACCGAGTCTCTACCGGATGTCTTCGGGCGCTGCAGCTTTTGCCCCGAGACATCCGGCGGGCGTGTCCGCTTTTAACCGCAGGCGGGCGCATCCGCTTTTACCCGCAGGCGGGCGCATCCGCTTTTCCCTATAATGTGGTTTTTCCTTTACACCCCGCCAAGAGGACGCAATGAGTGACGTTAAATCCTGGATCAAAGAAACCGTCAGCACCCATTCAGTCGTGCTGTTCATGAAGGGCACCGCCCAATTCCCACAATGTGGATTCTCAGGTCGCGCCATCGAGCTGCTGAAAGAAACCGGCGTGCAGGATCTCGTAACCGTCAACGTGTTAGACGATGACGAAGTCCGCCAAGGAATCAAAGAGTTTTCGAACTGGCCTACGATTCCTCAGCTGTACGTCAAAGGTGAATTCATCGGTGGCTCTGACATCATGAACGAAATGCACGCATCGGGCGAACTACAGACTCTGCTGAAAGCATAGATTTTATGAAACGTTTGGTCGTTGCCATCACCGGCGCCTCAGGTGCTATGTATGGCATACGATTGCTGCAGTGGCTGCGTGAAAGCACTCAGGTTGAAACGCATTTGATGATCTCGGATGCGGGTGTCCTTAGCATGCATTACGAGCTCGATATGAAGCGCAAGGATGTTGAAGCGCTGGCTGATGTGGTTCACAGCGTGCGCGATGTGGGGGCATGTGTGGCCAGCGGTTCGTTTCAATCCGAGGGCATGATCATTGCCCCCTGTTCGATGAAAACCTTGGGATCTGTCGCTCATGGCTTATCCGACAATCTGATCTCACGTGCTGCCGATGTGATGCTGAAAGAACGTCGACGTCTCGTATTGATGGTGCGTGAGACGCCATTTAATCTTGCTCACTTACGCAACATGACGTCGGTAACCGAAATGGGTGGCATCATTTATCCACCGCTGCCCGCGCTCTATCAAAAACCCCAAAGCATAGAAGATATGGTTGATCACACAACCGGTCGAGTATTAGATTTATTCGGCATTCAACAAACACTCGCGCCGCAATGGCAGGGTATTAAATTACAACGCGCTGAATCGTAATCAGGTGCGTCCTTGGCTATCGCTAGGGTTTGATTGGTTTTTCTCGTTCTGCCGTTCCCGCTTATCTTTCAAGCCGCCAACCATACGATCAACCGCTGCGTTGAATCCATCCATAGAAAATTTATTCACTTTGAACTTGCCGTCACTGAGCGGAAAAGCAAAACCGACGACCAGAGTTTTCTTAAACGCCTGATTGATCGCATCTGACTCATTGAACCAATACACCATGATGTCGCCATTGGCAGTAGAAACCGGTTCACAGACTGACTCTACTGACACAGCGCCACCTTCAGTCGTAATCATCAACGGATAATTACTGCTGGGCTCGCAGTTGATGCCGTTCGCAAAGTAGTAGCGACAATTCCCCTCGGCGCACAAAATTCCAAAGGTAGACAAGCCATTTTCATGCGTTCCAGCCTCACCCATACCTTCAAGAAATTGAGAATACCAATCGCCATGTTCGACCCTATCATCGGCTAATGCATATGAAGGCAGAAATACTAACCACGCTAACACTATCAACGCTAACCGCATGGAACGCTCCAAAAATTTAATGACGATAAAAATATCTACGTTACCTAATTAATTTAATCATCCATATCTAGACGAGCTTCGCCTAAACCAGACACTTCAATTCGAACCCTATCTCCGGCATTCAGCCACTGTGTTTGAACTACGCTACCCAACAATACGAACTCACCGGCTTTAATCCCTGGCAAGCCGTGCTCGCCATGCGCATTGGCTAACCAAGCGAGGGCATTCAACGGATGACCCATTACCAACGAACTCACACCGCTGGCGACTTCGACATCATTAATCCAAGTGCGTCCGGTTAGCGCAGCGAGATCTAAATGATGCCAATCGGTGACCGGGTCACCTAATACGCAACCCGCATTGTAAAAATCATCCGCAGCTAAGGTCCGCACACCCAGCGCGCGATAATCTTCGTAGCGCTCGTCAACCAACTCCATACCCACCATCACCTCACCCACAGCACTTTCAACACTTTCACGCGTATAAGGGGTGGAACTCGGCAGCAGATCATGAGAGAGACGAACAGCAATCTCACATTCAATACCAATTTTCACAAAGCCATGGCGCGGAACACGGCCATGTTTGTGCATGACTGTTTTACTAAACACACGCCCCGTGGCTGGATGATCAATATTTACAAAAGCCTGCATGACTGGCGTGGTACATCCAATTTTGTGGCCAACCACGTCGCCTAAACCTGCCGCTGTCAGCATTACATTTAATGCGGATTGAATCGCATAACACTCGGTCATGTTCTTGGGTGCCAAATCGTCCGGCAAATGAGTGATTGGCTTCAACGCAAGACGCTGTGGCATCAATATGGCGGCTGCTTGTTGTGCTCTTGTTTGCAAGATATCCCCTGACTTGGCTATGTGATGTTTACATGCGATTTAGCAAGTCTAGCAAAAATGCAACCTCACTACCGGCTTCTCGTAAAAGGCGCTTAATTGCCCTAACCAAATAGTAATGTGATGCATTTTTCAATCAATTCATCACAAATTTTTCATGTATGTAAAACGCTAATAGTTTGGCTTTTCCGAGGGTATAATCCGCCGTTTTCTTTTACCCCGAATACGTGTTCCACGGAGAATAACTAATGAATTCCATCCTTAAACAAGCGGCGTGGATAGCGCTTGCACTCGTTGGCGCAATCTCACTGGGAACAGTGGCTCTCTCACGTGGCGAGAGTATCAATGCGCTGTGGATTGTCGTTGCAGCTGTCGCCATCTACCTGATTGGCTATCGCTACTACGCGCGCTTTATTGCGAACAGCGTTATGCAACTCGACGCCCTTCGCATCACACCGGCGGTTCGTTTAAATGATGGATTGGATTACGTACCCACTAACAAGCACGTACTGTTCGGACATCACTTTGCTGCCATCGCAGGCGCAGGCCCATTAGTGGGTCCTGTACTCGCAGCACAAATGGGTTACTTGCCGGGCATGATGTGGATACTGGTCGGCGCTATTCTGGCTGGGGCTGTTCAAGATTTCATGATCTTGTTTATTTCTACCCGCCGCGATGGTCGATCGCTGGGCGATTTAATCAAATCAGAATTGGGATTAGTTCCCGGTGTGATTGCTCTGTTCGGAACATTCATGATCATGACAATTTTGCTGGCGGTGCTGGCATTGATTGTTGTGAAAGCTTTAGCTGAAAGTCCATGGGGTACTTTTACAGTTGCAGCCACCATACCGATTGCTCTGTTTATGGGCGTGTATAGCCGGTACATACGACCCGGCCGAGTTGGAGAAATATCCGTCATTGGTTTTGTTCTGCTGATGGCTTCCATCGTGCTCGGCGGACAGGTCGCTGCTGATCCCATTTGGGGCCCCATGTTCACGTTCAATGGCAAGCAGTTAACGTGGATGTTACTAGCCTATGGCGTGATCGCTTCGGTACTACCCGTTTGGTTATTGCTGGCACCGCGTGATTACTTGTCGACCTTCTTGAAAATTGGCGCCATCGTCGCTCTCGCGCTAGGCATTGTTTTTGTTGCGCCTCAACTCAAAATGCCTGCTATCACCAAATTTATCGATGGCACTGGCCCCGTATGGGCCGGAAATATGTTCCCCTTCTTGTTCATTACCATCGCCTGTGGCGCAGTATCTGGGTTTCATTCGCTCATCTCATCTGGAACAACGCCGAAGTTACTCGAGAATGAAATGCATGCTCCCTACATTGGCTATGGCGGCATGTTGATGGAATCCTTTGTGGCGATCATGGCGCTGGTTGCAGCGTCCATCATTGAGCCAGGTGTTTACTTTGCGATGAATAGCCCCGCCGCACTCATTGGCACGACACCCGAAAGCGCAGCGGCAGCGATCAGCCAATGGGGATTCATGATCACTCCAGAAATGCTGCAACAAACAGCAGACAACGTGGGGGAAACGACGATCATTTCACGTACCGGTGGTGCGCCTACATTAGCTGTAGGCATGGCGAGCATTTTTGCTTCCGTGTTGGGTGGACAAGCTCTGATGGCCTTCTGGTATCACTTTGCGATTTTGTTTGAGGCCTTGTTCATTCTGACAGCGGTCGATGCGGGCACGCGCGTCGGTCGCTTCATGTTGCAAGATCTGCTTGGCACTTTGGTGCCCTCATTTAAAAATATTCATGGTCTTGCATCGAATATTATCGCCACGTTGTTATGTGTCGCCGCCTGGGGATATTTCCTGTACCAAGGTGTTATCGATCCTCTGGGAGGCATCAACACTCTCTGGCCACTCTTCGGTATCTCGAATCAAATGCTGGCGGCCATTGCGCTGATATTAGCCACGGTTGTTCTTTTCAAACTCAAGCGCGAGAAATTTGCGTGGGTGACTTTAGTACCCACAGCATGGCTTTTGATATGTACATTAACCGCTGGCTATCAAAAACTCTTTCATGAAAATCCACGCATAGGATTTCTGGCTCACGCCAGCAAATTCAAAGCAGCAGCAGCCGAGGACCAGCTACTGGCTCCGGCTAAATCAGCGGCTCAGATGCAGCAAATTATTGTGAATGACTACATCGATGCCAGCCTGGCGGCTATTTTTATGATTGTCGTACTGTCGGTGCTGTTCTACGGTATTCGCGCTTGCGTGCAAGCCCTTAAAGACCACGAACCAAGCACCCACGAAGCCGATGCAACTGCGCCTGTAGGCTCAGCCAGCGCCTAATCCTTAGCTTGTGAAAATATCATGCTAGATGAACTTGGAAAGCTAGGCTCGTATCTGGGGCAGACTGCCAGACTAATGGTGGGTTTGCCTGACTACGACAATTATCTTAATCACATGGAAAAAACCCATCCGGATCAAGCCGTGATGACGTATGAAGAGTTTTTCCGGGAACGACAAGATGCGCGCTACGGCGGCAATGGACGAATTGCACGTTGCTGCTGAGCCGGCCTGAAGCGGCTTAACGCCCGCTTTCAAGCCGTTTTCCGGATAGCGCCGCAAAGCACACGGCAGCCTAAATGGAAAAAGCCCGAAGTCTTAGAGACTTCGGGCTTTTTTGTTTGGTGCCGACTGCAGGACTTGAACCCGCCACCCCATGATTACAAATCAAGTGCTCTACCAGATGAGCTAAGCCGGCTAAAAATCAGACGAGATTATACGTTATTTAATCCGGGTAAGCTTTGGTTTGCCATGGTTCTTTGGTGGATCCGGATCAGGCTTGTCATCGTCACCTCTGGGAACCGACGCCAGTACTGATGTCAACATGGGCGCTCCCTGAACTCGCTCCGACTCAGCGCTGAGTTTGGCTGCCTGTAATTTCTTCGCATCGGGCTTTTTTTTCCGCTCTTGCTGGTCTTCGCGCTTAACCTCAAACGCCATACCTTGACCATTCTCTCGAGCATAAATCGCACTCACGTTTTCTACAGGCACTTCTATCTCGCGCGCTACTCCACCAAACCGCGCCTTGAAGTGGATGAAGTCATTATCCATCTTCAGGTTACCCGTCGCATCGAAGCTGATGTTGAGAACGATCTCCCCATTTTTCACAAACTCAGCTGGAACGTGGGTTCTCGCATCAACCGCCACCACAATATAAGGGGTGTACCCATTATCGGTACACCACTCATACAGCGCTCGCAGCAAATAGGGTTTGGTTGAAGTTTCTGACATACCGTAGCTCACATATCGCTCTTAGCGACGCATAACCTTTTCGGAGGGTGTCAATGCCTCGATATAGGCCGGACGCGAAAAAATACGTTCCGCATATTTCATCAAGGGTGCAGCTGTTTTTGACAACTCCACTCCATAATGATCAAGACGCCACAACAAAGGTGCGATGGCGACATCAAGCATTGAGAATTCTTCGCCAAGCATATATTTATTTTTTAAGAATAAAGGTGCCAGTGTAGTTAAGCGGTCGCGAATTTCATTGCGGGCTTTTTCATGGCTTTTTTCTGCTGAGCGCGATTTTTCATTCTCAAGAGAATGCACGTGCACAAATAATTCTTTTTCAAAATTAAATAACATCAGACGCGCGCGTGCGCGCATCAACGGATCAGCCGGCATCAGTTGTGGATGCGGGAAACGCTCATCGATGTACTCATTGATGATGTTCGACTCATACAAAACCAGCTCGCGCTCAACCAGAATCGGAACCTGACCATACGGATTCATGGTCGAAATATCTTCTGGCTTGTTAAATAAATCCACGTCGCGAATTTCAAAGTCCATTCCTTTTTCAAAGAGGACCAGACGGCAGCGTTGTGAAAATGGGCACGTTGTACCCGAATAGAGAACCATCATTTTTGCAGTTCCTTGGAAACAAAGAGGGTGAGACATCGACTGCGCCTCACCCTGCTGACGAATATTCTGC
>CANGFL010000055.1 GCA_947453015.1 Oxalobacteraceae bacterium
ATTTTTACGGCCACGAGCATCATCCATCCAGGCACCGCCGCGCTTACCATTGCGCGCATACAGATCAAGATAAAACTGTCCTATTAAGTGGCCTTGCTTCTCGATGCGATAAAAAGTCACATCGCTATGCCATACCGGGCTTGTATCACGCTTAATCTCTACTCCAAACATGGTTTGAATTAAACGAAATAAACCATTGATAACTTTGTGCTCAGGGAAGTAGAGTTTGACTTCTTGTTCTGAAAAAGCGTACCGTTGTTCGCGTAATTTTTCGGAGGCGTAGGCTAAATCCCAGGCTTGTACTTTATCGATGCCTAATTCATTCTTAGCAAAGTTGCGCACTTCGGCTAAATCGTTTTCTGCGAAAGGGCGCGCGCGGCGTGCCAGATCTTGAAGAAATTGAATTACCTGATGGGGCGAGGTCGCCATTTTGGGTACCAGTGATACTTCAGCAAAGCTTTGGTATCCCAGTAGTACCGCTTCTTCCTTACGTAATTTGAGCAGGTCAACGATATTTTTTGTGTTGTCCCATTCTGGCTTTTCACCTAGCTCGGAAGCTTTGGTCGAAATGGCACGATAGATAGTCTCGCGTAGCGAGCGATCATGGGCATATTGCAAGACCGGAAAATACGAAGGAAAGTGCAGCGTAAAACGCCATCCTGTTTTTCCTTCGCGCTCAGCAGACGTATGCGCTGCTTGTTTTACATCCTCGGGTAACCCTGCCAAACGTGATTCATCGGCTATCAGTAATTCATACGCATTGGTGGCGTCGAGTACGTTTTCAGAAAAGCGTGTTGATAGTGCGGCGTGTTGTTCTTGAATTTCTGCAAAACGAACTTTTTTATCGTCAGAAAGTTCGGCGCCACCTAAACGGAAATCACGAACAGCGTTATCGATAATGCGTTTGCGCGCAAAATTAAGCGTGTGATATTCATTACTTGCTTGCAGCGCTTTGTATTTTTCGAAGAGCTTGAGATTTTGCCCAAGCTCAGTCCAGAACTCAGTGACTTTAGGTTGGTTCTCGTTGTAAGTAGCGCGCAGTTCTGTGGTGTCGACCACCGCATTCAGATGACTAACAACACCCCAGGCACGACCAAGACGTTCGGTGACAGATTCCAGCGGTAATACAAAGCTATCCCACGTGGGTGTGGCGGTAGAAGTTTCTAAAGCGTTGACTAACTGGCGCGCTTCGGTAAGTAGCGTATCGATGGCCGGTGTGACATGTTCATGGTTAAACAAATCAAAACGGGGTAGATCAGAAAAATCGAGTAAAGCATTAGCAGTCATGATGATGGGGTTCTTTAATTAAATAGTACGTGTTCAATTTCTTTCAGCGGCTTCGACGGTATTCACCAACAGCATGGTGATGGTCATAGGACCGACACCACCCGGCACGGGAGTGATCCAGCCAGCGACTTCAGCGCAGGGGGCGTAATCCACATCGCCGCAGAGCTTGCCAGCATCGTCGCGATTCATTCCAACATCAATTACCACCGCTCCTGGCTTGACCATATCGGCCGTCACGATGTTCCGCTTACCCGTAGCTACCACCAAAATATCGGCATTACGTGTGTGATGCCCCAAATCGCGTGTCTTAGAGTTGCAGATGGTGACGGTGGCACCCGCTTGCAAGAGCAGCATCGCTTGCGGTTTACCTACAATATTAGAAGCACCCACCACCACGGCATTCGCTCCACGCACGGGATAGTTAATTGATTCCAGCATTTTCATTACGCCATACGGAGTGCAGGGCCGAAACAATGGCTGGCCTGTCATCAGTAATCCGGCGTTATTCACGTGAAAGCCGTCGACATCTTTTTCAGCAGCAATCGCTTCGATAACTTTGTGTGCATCTATATGAGCAGGAAGCGGTAACTGAACCAAAATGCCGTTAATGCGCGGATCGTGATTCAGCGCTTCCACGCGTGCTAACAGATCAGCTTCGCTAAACGCAGCGTCGTATTTTTCAAACACTGAGTGGATGCCGGCGTCTTCGCACGCCTTAATCTTGTTGCGTACGTAAACCTGAGAAGCTGGGCTATCACCAACCAAAATGACTGCAAGGCCGGGCTGACGACCTTGGCGGGTGAGTGTGGCAACTCGCTCAGCGACTTGCGACCGTAGCTCTTTTGATAATAGATTTCCGTCAATGATGTGAGCAGACATGGCGATCAGTAGGGATGAAAAGGCAAACCACGATTATAGAGTCCGGCCCATTTTGATGCCGGCCAAAAGGCGGGTTTGAGTCTATTTATCTTGGACGTTGAGTCGGTATATTCGTGCCCGGTTGATTATTTCCTTTTTGGCTATATATCACATTATGAAATCAATTACCGTATTTTGAAAAACTCTGGAGTGCTGCTACACTTCCAGAATAGTTATAAAACGTCCAGAATTGACCGGATTTGAGTCTAGGACTTAAACCGAAATCGCCCATCAGAATTACAAGACGCAAGGAGATCCCTCATGTCTGCACAGCTCGACAACATACTGGCGCAAGCCGCAAACGATCCTGACGTTATGGAAACGCAGGAGTGGCTCGATGCCCTCGAATCAGTCATTGAGCATGAAGGTGCAGAACGCGCGCATTACCTGCTTGAGCGTATGGTGGATCTGGCGCGTCGCCGTGGGGCACACATACCTTTCTCTAGTCACACCGCGTACGTCAATACAATACCCGCGCACTTAGGTGAGCACTGTCCGGGTAATCTGGAATATGAAGAGCGTTTGCGTTCATATATGCGCTGGAATGCGATGGCGATGGTGGTGAAAGCCAATCGTGCTGATGGTGATTTGGGTGGACACATCTCCAGCTTTGCGTCGCTAGCGAATATGTTGGGTATTGGCTTCAATCATTTCTGGCATGCGCCGACCGAGCATCACGGCGGCGATCTGCTCTATATACAAGGGCATTCTTCTCCAGGCATTTATGCGCGTGCTTTCTTAGAAGGCCGCATTAGCGAAGAGCAGATGCTGAACTTCCGTCGTGAAGTTGATGGTAAAGGTCTCTCGTCTTATCCGCATCCCAAACTTATGCCTGAGTTCTGGCAGTTTCCTACGGTGTCTATGGGCTTAGGCCCGCTGATGGCGATTTATCAGGCGCGTTTCTTAAAGTATCTTCATGCACGTCAAATTGCTGACACCGCCAATCGTAAAGTGTGGGCGTTTTGTGGTGATGGTGAAATGGATGAACCCGAGTCCATGGGTGCGATCGGTATGGCCGGTCGTGAAATGCTCGATAACTTGGTGTTCGTCATTAACTGTAATTTGCAGCGTTTAGATGGACCGGTGCGTGGCAATGGCAAGATCATTCAAGAACTTGAAGCTGATTTCCGTGGCGCTGGTTGGAATGTCATCAAAGTGATTTGGGGCGCCAACTGGGATGAACTGCTCGCGCGCGATAAAGAAGGCGTGCTGCAACGAATCATGATGGAAACCGTCGATGGTGAATATCAAAACTACAAAGCGAAAGATGGTGCGTATGTGCGTAAGCATTTTTTTGGTAAACATCCGAAGGCATTAGAACTAGTTGCCAACATGTCAGACGATGATGTCTGGCGTCTGTTGCGTGGTGGTCATGATCCCCACAAAATTTATGCTGCCTACAAACAAGCGCAAGAGCATCAGGGTCAACCGACTGTCTTGTTAGTCAAGACAGTTAAAGGCTATGGCATGGGTAAATCAGGTGAGGCACGTAACACGGCTCACCAAACGAAAAAACTCGATGATGAAGCGATTCGCGAAATGCGAGATCGCTTTGGTATTCCCGTCTCGGATGAGCAGTTGCACGATGTGCCATTTTATAAACCGGCAGACGATGCGCCGGAAATGAAATATCTGCATGAGCGTCGCCGTCAGCTCGGCGGTTATTTACCGCAGCGTCGTCGTCAAGCCGATGAAAAATTAGTCGTGCCGCCGTTGTCTGCGTTTCAGTCAGTGCTCGATGCAACAGCTGAAGGTCGTGAGATTTCTACGACACAAGCTTATGTACGTGTACTGACAGCGTTGTTACGTGATGCAAGTTTAGCTCCACGCGTAGTACCTATTTTGGTTGATGAAGCACGTACCTTTGGTATGGAAGGCTTTTTCCGTCAGATCGGTATTTTCAATCAACAGGGCCAGTTGTATGAGCCAGTAGATAAAGATCAGGTTAGCTACTACCGCGAAGATAAGGCCGGACAAATCCTTCAAGAAGGTATCAACGAAGCAGGCGCGATGAGTTCGTGGATCGCTGCAGCTACGTCGTACTCGACGAATAATCGCGTCATGATTCCGTTCTATATTTTCTATTCGATGTTTGGTTTGCAGCGCATTGGTGATTTGGCTTGGGCCGCAGGTGATATGCGCGCGCGCGGATTTTTGTTGGGCGGTACATCCGGTCGTACGACATTAAATGGTGAAGGTCTGCAGCATGAAGATGGTCATAGCCATGTGTTGGCCTCGACTATCCCTAATTGCATGCCGTATGACCCAACCTTCGCACATGAAGTCGCTGTGATCATGCACGATGGTCTCAAGCGCATGGTGGAAAAACAGGAAGACGTTTTCTATTACATCACGTTGATGAATGAAAACTACACTCATCCAGGTTTAAAGCCAGGTCAGGAAGACGGCATCCTGAAGGGTATGTATCTGTTGCAGCCATCGGCCAAGAAAAGCAAACAGCGTGTGCAGTTGATGGGCTCAGGCACCATTCTGCGTGAAGTGATTGCCGCAGCAGAGTTACTAGAAAAAGATTGGGGTATTGCTGCAGATATTTGGTCAGCACCTTCGTTTACCTTGTTGGCGCGCGACGGCCAAGATGCTGAGCGTTGGAACATGCTCAACCCTACCGCAAAAACTCCGCGAGTACCGTTTGTCACGCAATCACTGCAAACAAGTCAGGGCCCCATCATTGCGGCGACCGATTACATGCGTACCTATGCAGAGCAGATTCGTGCATTCATGCCCAAGGATCGTAGCTACAAAGTACTCGGTACTGATGGATTTGGTCGTTCCGATACGCGTGCAAAATTACGTGAATTTTTCGAAGTGAATCGTTATTTTGTCACTATAGCGGCGCTTAAAGCATTGTCTGAGTCAGGCGCTGTTGAGGTCGATGTAGTTGCCAAAGCGATTCAGAAATATGCGATCGATCCTAACAAACTGAATCCTGTAACGCAGTAAGTCGAGTTTCTATTTAAAAAAATTGAACGAGGTCTCATCCAACCGGATGAGACTATTCTCCGCAAAAAAATATCCGGTGATTACGGAGCAAGAACATGAGCCAAATTGAAATCAAAGTACCCGACATTGGTGACTTCAAAGAAGTTGAAGTGATTGAGTTGTTGGTAAAAGTAGGCGATGTGGTCAAGCCAGAACAATCCTTGATCACCGTTGAGTCTGACAAAGCCAGCATGGAAATCCCTAGCAGTCATGCAGGTATTGTTAAGGAATTGAAAGTTAAGCTAGGCGACAAAGTCGCTATGGGCTCAATCGTGCTGATGCTCGAACCTAGTGATGCCGCTGTAGCAGCTGCACCAACGCTAGCTCCCGCAACACCTGCTGCAGCCACTCCTGCAAAAGCAGCGCCTGCCGTTGCTTCAGCTCCTGCTCCTGTAACGCCAACGCCCGCTGCGATTGCAGCACCTGTCGTGACGGCAGCAGATGGACAGCGTCCGCATGCTTCACCCTCAGTGCGTAAATTTGGTCGCGAGTTAGGTGTAGATCTCGCACGTGTGCAAGGCACTGGACCTAAAGGTCGCATTCTTTTAGAAGATGTTCAGGGCTTTGTTAAAGGTGTCATGGCAGGTTCCACCGTTGCTTCTGCAGCGGCAGGCGCAGGTACTGGCATGGGTATGTCGTTACTGCCTTGGCCGTCATTGGATTTTTCGAAATTCGGTGAAACTTCCCTTGAGCCTTTATCGCGTATCAAAAAAATCAGTGGACCGAATCTGCATAGAAATTGGGTGATGATTCCGCATGTCACCCAGTTTGATGAAGCTGATATTACGGAGCTGGAAGAGTTTCGTAAAAGTTCAAATGACTCACTCGCTAAGTCTGGCGTTAAATTAACGATGCTGGCGTTTGTGATTAAGGCGAGCGTGTCAGCGCTGAAAAAATTCCCAGCATTTAATTCGTCACTCGATGCGAATGGCGAAAATCTGATTCTCAAGCAGTACTACAACATCGGTTTTGCGGCCGATACGCCGAATGGCTTAGTGGTGCCTGTAATTAAAAATGCCGATAAAAAAGGCATCGTTGAGATTGCTAAAGAAATGGGTGAGCTCTCCGCTCAAGCGCGCGAAGGCAAACTTAAACCTGCTGATATGCAAGGCGCGACTTTTACGATTTCTTCACTCGGCGGTATTGGCGGCACAGCATTTACGCCCATCATTAATGCGCCTGAAGTAGCTATCTTGGGATTGTCTAAATCAACGATAAAGCCCGTTTGGAATGGTAAAGAGTTCGTACCACGCCTGATGATGCCGCTCTCGCTTTCATACGATCACCGCGTGGTTGATGGTGCGATGGGTGCGCGTTTTTCTGTGTATCTGGCCGAGTCTTTAGCGGATATGCGTAAGACCTTGCTGTAATCAGCGCGAAGATTCGACTTATGACCACCTGCGTAGTTGTACGCAAAAATAATGAAATAGCAATCGCTGCGGATTCGCTGGTCACGTTCGGTGACACGCGACTATCGAATGCGTATGAAGCCAATGAAAAGATTTTTTCTGTGGGTGATTCGTATATTGCATTGGCAGGTACCACCGCTCATTTTCCTGTGATGAAAAAACTTCTCACGGATATGGGCGATGATTGCCGCTTGGGATCGCGCGATGAGGTGTTTGATACCTTTTCGCGTGCGCATCAGATTTTGAAAGAAAAATACTTTTTGAACATTAAGGAAGAAGAGGACGATCCGTATGAGTCCTCTCAGATCACGACATTAATAGCTAATACTCACGGTATCTTCGGTGTGTATTCCTATCGCGAAGTATTCAGCTTCGATCGTTTTTGGGCGATCGGTAGCGGTAAAACATTTGCGTTAGGTGCCATGTACGCTGCCTATGATTCGCTAGGTAGTGCACATGAGCTTGCTGAGCTGGGTGTGAATGCAGGTGCAGAGTTTGATAAAAGCTCGGCGCTGCCTTGTCGTGTGATCAGTTTTCCGATGACAGCTTAACGGAGCCAGCTATGAGCCTGATGGAAATTCACGTACCTGATATTGGTGATTTCAAAGAAGTCGAAGTCATTGAACTATTGGTTAAGCCGGGCGATAGCGTAAAGCCTGAGCAATCACTAATTACGGTTGAATCCGACAAAGCCAGCATGGAAATTCCATGTACGCATGCGGGCGTCGTCAAAGAGTTAAAAGTAAAAATAGGCGACAAGGTTGCCGAAGGATCGTTGCTGCTAGTGCTAGAAGTAGCGCAAGACACGGCATCTGCAACGCCACCTGCACCTGCAACGGCACCTGCTAAATCAGCAGCGCCCGTGGTTGCAAGTGCGCCAGCAGCACAAGCTGCACCAACAGCACCAGCAGCCGCTAGTTTTGCAGGTAATGCCGATATCGAGTGCGATACCTTGGTGTTAGGTGCGGGCCCCGGTGGTTATACCGCTGCGTTTCGTGCGGCCGATTTAGGCCAGCGTGTGGTTTTAGTTGAGCGTTATCCCGTATTGGGCGGTGTGTGCTTGAACGTAGGTTGCATTCCTTCCAAAGCCTTGTTGCATGCCGCAAAAGTAATTACCGAAGCCGAGGAAATGTCGCACTTTGGTATTACGATGTCCAAACCGCAAATTGATATCAATGCTCTGCGTGGCTGGAAAGAGAGCGTCATTAAAAAACTCACCGGCGGTTTAACCGGTTTGGC
>CANGFL010000056.1 GCA_947453015.1 Oxalobacteraceae bacterium
CAACCTCTATACAAATAGAGAAACGGCATCTATAGATGAAATCAGTTGGTTCTTAACCTTATGCTTTGATAAAAAAATAGGTATAAACAAAAAAATTGAGCTTGTGACGAAATTGCCATCGTTTTTGACTGAACTCAAAAGCATTGATAGGCAAAATGCTTTACGAACGATGCTTAGATTGCTTGATAATGACAAGAAACTAGGCCTGTCACTTAAGAATAACGGTATTTTTAAAAAGTTCGAGGCATCGTTAGATGATGATGAGCCATCAGAAGCTCTCTTGGAATTGGGTTTGCGTTCTCGCGGACTGTTGACGAGCAAAACGAATTTAAAGTTTTTGGGATTTAATCTGGAATGCATACCGCCTGCAGAGCGTTGGGATTGGGTGGTGAAAAATGTGCCGGAATGTTTGAATACTACGGTTGGTATGCAAGCAATGCTGAATGACTCTGTGTGCCGCCCTCAAATGATAAAGCATCTGGATGAATCATTTTCTGAATGCCTAGATGAACGGCACCGATTAGCATTTTGCGAAAAAATATCACCAGTATATTCAAATCTATGCGAGTGTCGAGATGGAGAAATATTAGCCAAGAAAATTGTACGCATGGTTTTAAAAGGACCGATATCTAAAAATAAAGAAGATAGGACTCTGAACACTAGATACATGAATTTTCTAATTAAGCATATAAATCTGGTTAAAACTTATTATGGGAAGCAAGAAAAAGAGCATCTTAAAAATGCGATTTTTAAATCAATTAAATGGTTAATTGGATGCCAGGAATCTGGTCAATTGGCTTCGATATTTATAGCATTAGCGAAAAATGATACTAAGTTATTTAAAAATCTTCATTTTAGTGGTTTGGCTATAGTGACATGGAGGAATGTACTAAAGCATGCTGGGTCAATAGCAAGCTTGGATATTCGATATACCTATATTTCTACTCTTTATAAAGCTAAAGCTAAGCGTCATTACCCCACGGTAGACCCGGTATTCGAAGAGATTTATTCTATTCAGCTAGAAGCGATTAAATGCGGATATAAGGTTCAAGCAACTACTTAAGCCGGAAAATAATGAGAAAGAATAAGCTGTCTGATCTGCTTACAAATTTAGCGCAATGGTGACCGCCTGTTGTTTTGTGGGTGGGCGTTGAGGCGGCAGGTAGAGGATCGGTCGACCTCATCAGTTGTTTGTGGGTGCGCCTAAACGTGACATTGCACCTATAGCCAAGCGCTGATTCTACGTTTTTCGTTTGACTAATAAGCGGGCTGCGGCCCGCTTTTTTCATTTCTGAAGACTTTGTCATTTGGAACCAATCGACCAGATTGATCACACATTTCTCAACTTAAGGAGAAAGATATGCGATCGACACCAATGACTAGCCAAATGCTGACTTTGCCCTTTGACGCGCTTAGTGAAATTGCGTTGAGCTTACCTGCGGTCGGATCAACAAAGCCGTGGCGGGATGTGAATAGCTTAGCGATAACCTGCGTGAGGTTGTGCGAATGGAAAAAAACGGTCGACAACGATGTAGAAATAGAGTGGAACGAAGTAAAGAAAACAGTTTCCGGAAAATATGGATGGAAAGATGGTCTGGAAATTATCATTAGTAATTTTGAAAATTCGAAAACGCGTTTATTTCGCGAACCAATACTTCGAAAAATAGCTAGCAAACGATTAGATTCAGATCTTAACAACCAAATAGAAGATTTCGACGTATTTGTCACGATGCTTTATTCAATGCTTGAGAAAATCTCATATGAAGATATTCGTCAGTTATTGGACGTGTTCAATAAAGCTTCATTAAGTACAAAAACTCAAATTGTGACGGTATTGCCATTGTTTTTGCCGGCGCTAGATAGCAAAAACAGGCAGCAGGTCTTGTGCCAATTGTTCAGGTTGGTCGATAGCGATCCAATGCTTAGGCACTCACTCACAATTATCGGTGCGTTTAATAATGTCGGAAATTCACTGGGTGATGATCATCACTCAAAGATTCTTTTGATGCTTAGTCTTTATTCACGCGAACTATTACGGATTAAGCATGGATATAAGTTTGCACTCGATTTTATTCAAAGTGATGAGCTTTGGTCTTGGGTGTTGGATAAAGTACCAGAATATTTGGATACGACGCATGGCATGGAAGCCATGCTGGATGATCCAGCTTGCCGCACACAAATGATAAATTATTTGTATAAATCATTTTTAGAATGCAGCGACACTAGGCGTCATGGTATTTGTGAAAAAATGTTGGAATTTCATCCTGAACTTCGCAAATGTTGTGATGGAGTAAAACTTGTTAATCAGCTTATCCACTGGTTTTTACGTTCGCCGGAATTTTGCATTGCTGAAAACGGGCCTTTAAATAGTCGTTTCATTAGCGTACTCAGCAAACATATAGCCATGTACAAGACATCGTTAGGAAAAAGAGAAAAAATTCTTCTGACTGGTAAAATTTCAAAAACTATTAGCTACGCGATTCGAGTGAAGGCATATGACCAATCGACCTTGCTTTTGATTGAAACTGCAAAAATCGATAAAAAATTAATTACTAATGTTTGTCAATATTCTTTAGATTTAACTAACAAAAATGCTTTGATGGACGCACTACTAAATGTGAACAGTCTAAAAGACTTAGATGGTCGTTATCATTATGTTTCTGCTCTTTGCAGTGCAGCTCGATATCACCAAGATTCTGATCCGAAATTCTTTAAAGCTTTTTTAGATGTGCGAGATGCGATCTTAATGAAAATGTAAATCTGAATAATCTGGCTAAATTTTTAATGTTTAGCGATGAAATCACTGTTTAATCTGCTGCCGAACTTAAGTCTCTATTACCCCAGTTGCGTTTTTGCTTGAGTGTTTAGGAGGTGGGTAGCAAATCAGTCAACCGCCAGCGTCAATTGTTAATGGGTACACTCGATGAAACCGTCTTCTAATTCCCACGCGATATAGCGACTGAGTAGTCACAAAACGGGCCTGCGCAGGCCCGTTTTTCGTGTTCCAAAGCGTCAACGCTGTGGTATTCTGCGCGCGTAGTCCTAAAGTTGTATGTAGCGCAGTCCACGGAGCGGAAAGCCCGTAAAGTGGACGGTTAAGTGGGTCTCGATAGAGGTCCGGTCGGAAGTTTTGGGCGCCTTGCCTAGTGCTTCCTAACCCCCATACTCTCGCGAAGCGCGAGCAAAAGGTGAGCCAAATGATGCAGCAGCACTTCTCCAACTCCTATCTGTTTGGAGGGAATGCCCCGTACGTGGAAGAACTCTACGAGGCCTACCTTCTTAATCCCGGTGCAGTTCCTGACAATTGGCGAGCGTATTTCGACGCCATGCAGCACGTGCCGGCTGTCGATGGTTCTGATCGTCCCGATGTTCCCCATGCCAGCGTGGTGGCTTCCTTTGCCGAGCGCGCAAAGCTAGGCCCGATTCGCACGGTGTCTGCTTCGGCGGATGCAGAGATGGGTAGAAAGCGCGTGGCGGTCACGCAGCTGATTGCAGCTTATCGCTTCCTCGGTACTCAGTGGGCCAATCTGGATCCACTGCAGCGCCAGGAACGTCCTGCGATTCCTGAGCTAGAGCCTTCGTTCTATGGTTTCTCCGATGCGGACATGGATACCGTGTTCAACATCAGCAATACCTATTTTGGTGGCGAGACCGCGACCCTGCGCGATTTGTTGCAGGCGTTACGCGATACCTACTGCCGCAGCATAGGCGCCGAATTTCAGTATATGACCGATCCAGCCCAAAAACGCTGGATGCAAGAGCGCTTGGAAGCGTCGCGCTCTACCGGTAATTTCACGCGCGAACAAAAGCAGCACATTCTTGATCGTTTGACGGCTGCTGAAGGCCTAGAGCGCTATTTGCACACCAAATATGTGGGTCAAAAACGCTTCTCGCTCGAAGGTGGCGAAAGTTTCATCGCTTCGTTAGATGAAACCATTCAGCGCGCGGGTAGCCAAGGCATACAAGAGATTGTGATTGGCATGGCGCACCGCGGCCGACTGAATGTGTTGGTCAATATTTTGGGCAAGATGCCGCAAGATTTGTTTGCCGAATTTGAAGGTAAACACGCCGATGATCTGCCTGCAGGCGATGTGAAATATCACCAAGGCTTCTCGAGTGATATTTCCACCCCCGGCGGCCCTGTGCATTTATCGCTAGCCTTTAATCCTTCGCATTTAGAGATCGTTAATCCTGTGGTTGAGGGTTCGGTCAAAGCGCGTATGGATAGGCGTAGTGACAAAGAAGGTAAACAAGTATTGCCGATTCTGGTTCATGGCGATGCCGCGTTTGCGGGGCAGGGCGTTGTGATGGAAACCCTCAACCTTGCGCAGACTCGTGGCTATGGTACGGGCGGCACAGTACATATCGTTATTAATAACCAAATTGGTTTTACCACTTCTGATCCGCGTGACACGCGTTCGACGCTGTACTGCTCGGACGTAGTGAAGATGATTGAAGTACCGGTCTTACATGTGAATGGTGATGATCCTGAAGCGGTGGTGTTTGCTACACAGATCGCGCTTGATTTCCGTATGCAGTTCCAAAAAGATGTGGTGGTCGATATTGTTTGCTTCCGCAAGCTAGGCCACAACGAGCAAGATACACCGGCGCTGACTCAGCCATTGATGTACAAAAAAATCGGACAGCATCCCGGCACGCGCAAACTCTACGCAGACAAGTTATCTACGCAGGGTACGATTGCTGCTGATGGTGGCGATGCGATGGTTAAAGCGTTTCGCGATGCGATGGATGCGGGACGCAGCTCGATTGATCCGGTTATTTCCAGCTTCAAAAATAAGTACGCGGTTGACTGGATGCCTTTCCTCAATCGCAAATGGACGGATGCGGCTGACACCTCCGTGCCGATTACTGAGCTAAAGCGTTTGTCTGAGCGTATTACGACCTTGCCTGAGCATTTCAAAGCTCACCCGCTGGTAGAAAAAGTGCTAGCTGATCGTGCGGCTATGGGTCGTGGTGAAGTGAATCTTGATTGGGGTATGGGTGAACATCTCGCCTTTGCTACCCTGGTTTCGTCGGGATATGCCATTCGTATTACAGGCCAAGATGCAGGTCGTGGCACATTCACGCACCGTCACTCAGTACTGCATGACCAAAATCGTGAGAAGTGGGATGCAGGCAGCTACATTCCGCTGCAACATGTATCGGATCAACAAGCACCCTTTACGGTAATTGATTCTGTGTTGTCCGAAGAAGCGGTGTTAGGTTTTGAGTATGGCTACTCAACAGCTGAACCGAATACGCTGACAATTTGGGAAGCGCAGTTCGGCGATTTTGCGAACGGTGCGCAAGTCGTTATCGATCAATTCATTAGTTCGGGTGAAGTGAAATGGGGTCGCGCATCAGGTTTAGTCATGATGCTGCCGCATGGTTACGAAGGTCAGGGCCCAGAGCATTCATCAGCACGGATAGAACGTTTTCTGCAGCTGAGCGCCGATAACAATATGCAGGTCGTTCAACCAACAACTGCTGCACAGATTTTCCATCTGTTGCGCCGTCAAATGATTCGTCTGTTTCGCAAGCCGCTGGTCATCTTTACGCCGAAGTCGTTATTGCGTAACAAAGATGCTGGCTCACCGTTGTCTGAGTTGGTTAAAGGCTCATTCCACACAGTGATCGGTGAAGTTGATGAAGCGATAGATCCGAAAAAAGTAAAACGTGTGCTGGCCTGTTCCGGAAAGGTGTACTTTGATTTGGTGAATGCACGTAAAGAGCGCGGAGTAAACGATGTAGCAATTATTCGCATCGAGCAGCTCTATCCGTTCCCACACAAAGCATTTGCGACTGAACTGAAATCGTTCCCTAACTTGAGTGAATTGGTTTGGGTGCAGGATGAACCACAAAATCAGGGAGCTTGGTTCCAGATTCAGCACAACATCTTTGAAAATCTGGCAGAAGGACAAAAGCTAGCGTATTCAGGCCGTCCTGCGAGTGCGTCACCTGCGGTCGGTTATTACGACAAGCATTACGCGCAGCAAAAAGCGCTGATTGATACAGCTTTCGCGAAGCTCAAAGGCTTCATCCTGACGAAATAAAGATAGACCCCGCGGCGAGCCGGATGCCGGCTGCCGTGCGAACAAACCGAAACGGAGAGTGATATGGCAATTCTGGAAGTTCAGGTACCCCAACTGTCAGAGTCGGTCGCTGAAGCGACGCTACTGCAGTGGCACAAAAAAGTGGGCGAAGCAGTCGCTCGTGATGAAAACCTCATTGATATCGAAACCGATAAAGTGGTGCTGGAGTTGCCCGCACCTGCGCAAGGCGTCATCATTGAGATTGTTAAAGGTGACGGTAGCACCGTAGTCGCCGGTGAGGTCATCGCTCGTATTGATACGGAAGCCTCGGCATCAGTAGCGGCACCAGCCGCTGCAGCACCGGCTGCATCGGCGTCACCTGCGCCCGCATCCAAAGCAGCTGCAGCTCCTGCGACGTCGGCAGCCAGTGGCAGTATCGCCATGCCTGCGGCGGCAAAAATGCTATCCGAAAATAACCTCTCTGCAGATGCTGTTTCGGGCACTGGCAAAGATGGCCGCGTTACTAAAGGTGATGTGATCAATGCCTTGAGTCAGCCTAAGCCTGCAGCACCGGCTGCTGCGGCTCCCGCTGCACGTGCAGCGTTGCCTAGTGTTGCAGTACCTACCTCCGTTGATCTTGGTGATCGCCCTGAGCAGCGTGTGCCTATGAGTCGTCTGCGGGCGCGTATTGCAGAGCGCTTACTTGAGTCGCAATCGACCAATGCCATCTTGACGACCTTCAACGAGGTCAACATGCAGCCGGTAATGGATTTGCGGAATAAGTTCAAAGATAAATTTGAAAAAGAACACGGTGTGAAGATGGGATTCATGTCCTTCTTCGTTAAAGCGGCCGTCGCTGCCTTGAAAAAATATCCGGTGTTAAATGCTTCTATCGATGGTAACGATGTTGTGTATCACGGTTATTTCGATATTGGTATCGCGGTGGGTTCTCCACGTGGTTTGGTGGTGCCGATTTTGCGCAATGTCGATCAAATGAGCATTGCCGACATAGAGAAAAAAATTGGTGAGTTTGGTCAAAAGGCGAAAGACGGTAAGTTGACGTTAGATGATCTGACTGGCGGTACGTTCTCGATATCGAATGGCGGCGTATTTGGCTCTATGCTTTCAACACCGATTATCAATCCACCGCAGTCAGCGATTTTAGGTGTACACGCAACTAAAGATCGTGCCGTCGTTGAAAATGGTCAGATCGTGATTCGCCCGATGAACTATCTCGCGATGTCGTATGACCATCGCTTGATTGATGGACGTGAAGCGGTGCTCGGCTTGGTAGCGATGAAAGAAACGCTGGAAGATCCGGCACGACTCTTACTCGATCTGTAAGGGGCGGCCATGTCAAAAAGTTTTGATGTTGTTGTCATCGGTGGTGGCCCGGGTGGCTATATCGCTGCTATTCGTGCTGCGCAGTTGGGCATGTCAGTAGCATGTATCGATGAATGGAAAAACGAAAAAGGTGGCCCTGCACCCGGCGGTACGTGTACCAATGTAGGTTGCATACCGTCGAAGGCGTTATTGCAATCGTCCGAGCACTTCGAGCATGCATCGCATGGAATGGCCGAGCACGGTGTTGACATCAAAGGCGTTAAGCTCAATCTCGCTCAAATGATGGGCCGTAAAGACAGCGTCGTTAAGCAAAACAATGACGGTATTCTGTATCTGTTCAAGAAAAACAAGGTCAGCTTTTTCCACGGCAGGGGCTCGTTTGTCAGTGCCGACGCGCAAGGCTATCAAATTG
>CANGFL010000057.1 GCA_947453015.1 Oxalobacteraceae bacterium
GTTATCCGCCATCTGTCTTTGCTTTACTACCGAATTTAATTGAACGAACCGGTGTCGGTAAAAATGGTTATGGTTCTATTACAGCTATCTATACCGTATTAGCTGAAGGTGATGACGCGCAAGATCCTATCGTTGATATTGCCCGTGCATCGCTCGATGGTCAGGTGATGCTGTCGCGTGACTTAGCCGATGCAGCGCACTATCCGGCGATTGATTTGAATGGCTCAATTTCACGTGTGATGCAAAATTTACTGAGTCCCGATGA
This sequence comes from Oxalobacteraceae bacterium, assembly GCA_947453015.1. Classification (GTDB taxonomy): domain Bacteria; phylum Pseudomonadota; class Gammaproteobacteria; order Burkholderiales; family Burkholderiaceae_D; genus Pernthalerella. Next base: position 266 of record CANGFL010000057.1, read on the forward strand.
ACTCAGGCAGGCTAATCGCCTTCGACGATTATGGTCGCTGTATCAGCAAAATCGAGATTTGATTTCAGTCGGCGCGTATGAAACAGGATCGAATGCCGATATTGATCTGGCTATTTTGATGCGGAATCGATTAGAAGATTTTCTCAGACAAGATATGCATGCCGGTGTGGACTCCCTGACAACGCGTCGAATGATCAGTGAGTTGATGGCAGTTTGAGGGGGCACGCGACCCGGAGCTGATACTATCTTCCCATCATGAACAGAACCTGGACAGTGCTGCAGCAGCGCGCAGAAACCGCCACGCAAGAAGCGCAGGGGGCTGTGCAGACTGCGCGTACCAAAGTCACTCAGCTCGAGGCCAGTCTGGCTCACATAGAAAAACTCAAAGTTGATTATCTCGAGCGCTACAACATCGCTCAAAAAGAAACGCATTCCATCAGCGATAACATCGCCTATCGACGATTTATCGATCATTTAAATGGTTTACGTCATCGAGTGATGGTGCAATTGACTGCGGCCCAAAAAGGCTTAGAAGCCACCCAAGTTGCCTTGGCTACCGCTCGCCGCGAGCAAGCCAAGATGGAAGCTATGGTCGAGCGCGAAGCGCGTAATGATGCTGCCGCCGAAGCCAAAAAAGATCAACGTGTACTGGATGAAACCGGCATACGTCTGTTCAATCTAAAGTCCTAACAAGCACGACTCCTTTGCGAAAAGTCATTTTTCGCAAAAATCCCGACAATAAACCTAAGACTGCCGCACGACTCTGGCCTCTGTGCCGACCATCTTTTGTGATCCGTTTTGGATTCACAAACCAAGTGCCTCGCATAATCCAGTATCGTTTATCGTTTATCGTTTAAAGCTTATATTTTCTGTGTTTTCAATTTGAAAAGGATGTTTGGCATGAGTCAAAGCGTATGTGTCGTTGGTGTGGGCATGATCCCTTTTGCAAAGCCGGGTGCGAGTGAGTCGTATCCCATGATGGGTGCGCGTGCGATTCGTGCTGCCTTAGCTGATGCGGGTTTAGATTACGACAAAATACAGCAGGTCTATGCCGGTTATGTGTATGGTGATTCCTGCTCAGGACAGCGTGCTGTGTATGACGTCGGTATGAGCGGTGTGCCTGTCATTAATGTGAATAACAACTGCTCAACAGGATCGACAGCTCTCTGGCTGGCGCGTCAGGCAGTGGCATCGGGCGCGGTTGATTGCGCATTGGCCGTCGGCTTTGAACAAATGAAACCCGGTGCATTGGGTAATGTGTACGACGACCGCCCATCACCTTTCCAGTATTTCGATGAACGTAGTGCCGAACTGGTTCAAAACGCAGACATACCTCTAGCACTGCGTTACTTTGGTGGTGCTGGTCTTGCGCATATGAATCAATACGGAACTAAGCTAGCTACCTTTGCGAAGATACGTGCTAAGGCTTCACGTCATGCAGCCAATAATCCTTTAGCCTTATTCAAAACGGTCGTGACTGAAGAAGACGTATTGAATTCGCCTGTGTTGTGGCCTGGCGTGATGACACGTTTGATGGCTTGTCCACCCACCTGCGGTGGTGCAGCGGCGATTGTATGTTCAGAAGCGTTCGCTAAAAAACATAATCTCGATCACAGCATACGCATACGTGCACAGGCAATGACCACCGATACTAGCTCTTCGTTCAAAGGCGCTGAAAACGATATGCGTCAACTGGTAGGCTATGACATGACGCATGCTGCTGCAACTCGCGTCTATGAAGAGGCTGGTGTTGGCCCGAAAGACATAGGCGTAATTGAATTGCATGACTGCTTCGCGCACAATGAATTGATAACCTATGAAGGTTTAGGGCTCTGCCCTGAAGGTGGTGCTGAACAATTTATTGAAGATGGCGATAACACCTATGGTGGTCGTTATGTGACTAATCCTTCCGGTGGATTGCTGTCTAAAGGTCATCCCTTAGGTGCTACAGGATTAGCGCAATGTACAGAATTAGTGAGTCAGTTACGCGGTACGGCTGAGCGTCGTCAGGTTGAGGGTGCACGATTAGCATTGCAGCACAATCTGGGTTTAGGTGGTGCGTGTGTCGTTACTTTATATGAGCGTGTATGAGTGTGAATGATGGCGTGACTGACGGCGTGAATGCTCGCGATAATGTGAAAGGCGCAGACAATCGCGGCCCGCTCACGGGTTACCGATTGATTGAATTTGTTGGATTAGGTCCGGGTCCTTTTTGCGCCATGATGTTGGCCGATATGGGTGCAGAAGTTATTCGCATTCATACAAAAAATGGTAAACCATCGCTGGATTTATTAGATACACGTTTTGATGTCATGGCTCGTGGTCGACGATCACTGGCGATCAATTTAAAACAAGTAGGCGCAGTTGAACTTATGCTTTCCTTGATTGCGAAAGCGGATGGTTTGATTGAAGGATTTCGCCCTGGTGTGATGGAGCGTTTAGGTTTGTCGCCTGAAATCTGTTTTAAGCACAACCCGCGTTTAGTCTATGGACGCATGACAGGCTGGGGGCAGTATGGGCCGCTGGCACAGACGGCGGGTCATGATCTGAACTATGTCGCCTTGTCGGGTGCATTGCATGCGATGGGAAATGATCCCGAAACACCACCACCGATTCCATTGAATTTAGTGGGTGATTTTGGTGGCGGCGGCATGATGCTTGCGTTTGGCATTGTGTGTGCTTTGCTCGAAGCGCAAAAATCGGGCAAAGGGCAAGTGATTGACGCGGCGATGACGGATGGCACGGCCTTACTGACCGCGATGTTTCGTGGGTTTAAAGACGGTGGTTCGTGGAAGACCGAGCGACATGCGAATTTTCTTGATGGTGCTGCCCCATACTACGACAATTACCGCTGCGCTGATGGTAAGTACGTGAGCGTCGGTGCGATTGAACCGAAATTTTATGCGTTGTTACGCGAAAAAATTGGAGCCACTGATCCGGCGTTTGATGCGCAAGATGATCAAACGCAATGGCCTGCACTGAAAAAAAAGATCGCCACTATTTTTATGACCCGTTCACGCGATGAGTGGTGTGCTTTACTCGAAGGCACCGATGCCTGCTTTGCACCTGTGCTCGATTGGGATGAGGCCGTAACGCATCCGCATAATCACGCGCGTGAGACCTTTATTCGTATTGATGACGTTATTCAGCCTGCGCCAGCGCCACGGTTTTCGCGCACACCTGCGCCTACCCCGGGATCTGTCGCCAGCGCCGGTCAACACACCGACGAGATTTTGCACGATTGGGGTATTGATTCAGCAGTCATTGCTGCATGTCGATCGACAGATGCAATCTAAATGAAAATGAAGAGACTATGACGGCACTGGTAAAACTACTTCATCATCCCGACGGCGTGGTCGAATGCGTATTGAACCGACCTGACAAGATGAATGCGCTATCGAATGAATTGATTGATGAAATTATTCGCGTCGGTGAATCGCTGGTGGTGGATACCCACATTCGTGTAGTCATAGTGCGAGGCGAAGGTCGTGCTTTTTGTGCCGGTATTGATCTTGAAAGTCTGCAGCACATGCTGGCTGATAAAGAACGATCGGTATCTTCTCGTTTGATGGAACGTTCGCATGGCGATTCGAATCGCTTTCAGCGTGTGGCTATGGTTTGGCGTGATATTCCTGTGCCGGTGATTGCCGCTATTAATGGCGTTGCATTCGGTGGCGGTATTCAGATTGCCTTGGGTGCGGATATACGTTTGATTGCACCGGACGCGCGTATGTCGGTCATGGAAATTAAGTGGGGTCTGGTACCCGATATGGGGGGTATGGTGCTGCTGCGTGGCTTAATGCGTGATGATGTCGCGCGTGAGTTAATTTACACCGGAAGAATTGTTGATGCACCTGAAGCGGTAGCTTTAGGACTAGCCACGCGAGTAGTAGAAGACACGCTAGAGGCTGCGATGAGCTTAGCAAAAGAATTGACTCAGAAAAGCCCGACGGCACTGCGTGCAGCGAAACGTTTGATGGGGCAGTGGCCTATGGCATCCGATCAGGATTTATTACTTGCTGAATCAGAAGAACAAGGACATTTGTTAGGTGCTGAACATCAGATTGAAGCCGTCACAGCGAATTTACAAAAACGTGCGCCTGTATTTAAAAATAATTAATGAGGTTTAACCATGAGTTCACATGAAGCCGTACTCCTAACGATCACTGATGGCGTAGCGAGACTCACGCTGAATGAACCTGCCCGATTAAATGCCTTGTCGCTAGCGATTATGGATGGTTTGTTTGAGTCATTAGCGCGCTTGCGTGCCGATAAGTCTGTGCGCGTGCTGCAAATCACTGGCGCAGGAAAAGCGTTTTCTGCTGGAGCTGATCTGGAGATCATGAATGCGGAGCAAACTCATGTTGGTGAGTTAACGCGGGGCGAGTGGACCGACCTGCAAATGCGTACTCGACACAATCGTTTGATTACCGAATTGCGCGAATTACCTTTTCCTACGCTAGCAGTATTGAATGGCCCGGTGGTTGGGGGTAGTGTGGGGATTGCGTTTGCGGCAGATATCGTGATTGCTGCGCGTTCAGTCTATGTGTATCTACCGTTTATGACGGCACTCGGGATTGTTCCCGATATGGGCAGTAGTTGGTTTTTACCGCGTTTGATTGGTGTGGGCCGCAGCGCGGCGATGACCTTATTAGGAAATCGCATCAGCGCCGAACAGGCCGCGGCATGGGGCATGATTTGGTCGTGTGTGGATGACGACAAACTTGAAGCAGAAGCAAAAAGTATCACCACACGATTAGCCAGCTTGCCAGCACATGCCGCATTAGAAACGCGTGCTTTGTTTGAGCAAACTTTATCGAATACCTTGCAGCAGCAACTCGATTATGAGCGGGCGCGACAACATGAACTGATTGATCGTGACACCTTTCCAGAAGGTGTGCTCGCTTTTAAAGAAAAGCGTGCGCCGAAATTCCCACGCTAAGTTAGTACGTATACGTCCGCACTAAAAAGCTTGCACAATAAGTCCGAACTCAGCATCAAGTCCGGCGCGTAATCGTATCGTTTTAAACCAGTGAGAGATTCAAGCCGGGCAAATTCAATTGTGAGAAAGCGCTAGACCACACCTCTCCGCGTTTAATCGGTAGGGCATCGGTCCAGCTACCGGTGGTGATCAATTCGCCTGCTTGCAATGGTGAGAATTGATTTTGCTGTTGTAGTTCCTGATGCAAAGCTAGCAGCGCATGCAAAGGGCTATCCAGTACATCTCTGGCAAAACCTGCGGCACAGAGTTCACTACCTTCGGCATTTGAACGCGATAAGGAGATCGATGCACCCGAAAGTACGGTGTGTAGTCGGCGTTTGCTTTCGCGCGAAAGCATTTTGGGTTCGCCAATGATCAGTGCTCTGTGCAATCCAAACGCAGCGATTGCATCGGCAGGTTCAAACTCCCAATTACGAAACGGTGACACCACGATTTCAAAACCGTGCGCCATCCACTCCAAACATTCGCCTAAACCTTCGAGATCGACATCCGGTTCCGGCGTACGCGCGAGCTTAAATACCAACTCAGGTTCGATACGAGGTTGCTGGGCTTTAGTTAGCTTGTGCACAGCATTATTGTCGTGAGCGAACTCCACCGTGGTGTCGAAAATTGTCGACCAGATAGGTCCAGTTATCGGTTCCGATTTTCCATACAGAGGCCACATTTTGCGGTTAGAAAAACCGATCTTGCGACCAATCGGTTCCTCACCCTGAGCGATACGCGTATCGAGTATAGTGCGCGCGATATCGTAAGCATCGGCGATGCTTAGATCCGTTTCGTCTGTCAGCGGTGACATTAATGTGCCGGCCGCACGCGCTTTTAACAGAGCGTGAGCATAACGATTGGATAGCGTGGACATCAACATAAGGGTCTCCTCGGGAGTCAGGTAAATCGGCTACCGAAATTAAGTGAATACTAATAAGTCACGATTTAAACCGGATGATATAGCTGCCTTTCTCCGCGAGCAAATTTTTCTTATTGCGATATTTTTTTGAAAACAAATCTCGCAATAAATTCGTATAAATCAGCTTCTAATTCGCTGTCATTCAAGTACCCACAGACATACAGACCGATTATCATGCGGCTTAGTTTCGTCAGTCTTGCCTCACAGTTTGTTCATACAGCGTAAATTTTTTTTGTCGTTTTGATTACATCAGCATTTATTTATCATTATGGAAATATCCTTCGCTAAGCAGATTCAACAACTCAAGCTCGGGGAAGGGGATGTATTCCATGGTGAGGGCATTTTGGCGATTACCAAGGCCTTGCTGCAATCAGGCGTGAGTTATATCGGTGGCTATCAGGGAGCGCCGGTATCGCACTTGCTCGATGTCATGGTGCAGGCGCGCGAATTGGTCGCTGAGTTGGGCGTACAGGTCGAAGCGTGTTCGAATGAAGCCTCGGCTGCCGCTATGCTGGGTGCGTCTATTCATTATCCGCTGCGTGGAGCCGTCACTTGGAAATCCATCGTCGGTACCAATGTTGCGGCGGACGCCTTGGCCAATTTATCGTCGCCCGGCGTGACGGGTGGTGTGTTGATGGTGATTGGCGAGGATTATGGCGAAGGGGCTTCGGTAGTGCAGGAGCGCACCCATGCCTATGCGATGAAATCCTGCATGCTGCTTCTTGATCCGCGACCGGAATTGTCGGTTATGGTGAACATGGTTGAACACGCATTTGCGATGTCGGAAGCGTCGAACATGCCGGCCATGATGGAATTGCGGATACGCGCATGTCATGTGCGTGGCAGCTTTGTGTGCAAAGACAATCGCACAGCACAGATATCTACAAAATCGTTAATGGCGGAGCCAGCCCCTTTTGATTATTCTCGCTTAGCGCATCCACCCGTTACCTTTGGTCACGAAAAACGCAAACTAGAACATCGTATTCCCGCCGCGCGTCAGTACATACTCGATCATCAGTTGAACGAACTATTTTCGGGTCAACATGACTCCGTAGGAATTATTGTTCAAGGTGGTTTGAGTAATGCATTGCTGCGTTCGTTACAGCAGTTTGGTCTGGCCGATGCGTTTGGTCAGACGCAGGTTCCATTACTTGTGTTGAATGTGACCTATCCCTTAGTGCCTGATCAGATTGCACAGTTTGTAGAAAATAAAAAAGCCGTGCTGGTCCTCGAAGAGGGAGCGCCTGAATATATAGAGCAAGAGATTGCTACCTTACTCAACAGACGTGATCTGGCTACGCGATTGCATGGTAAAGATATGTTGCCGGTAGCAGGCGAGCTGACACCTGAAATTATGATGGGCGGTCTGCAGCAGTTTTTTGCGCGACATTTACCTGACGTCGATACGGGCGTTGTGAAGACTGTGATCGATGCCACTGTAGCGCGACGACACAGTATGGCCTCTAAGCTTGATCAAACCTTGCCCGCACGTCCACCGGGCTTTTGCATAGGTTGTCCAGAACGCCCCGTATTCTCAGCATTGAA
>CANGFL010000058.1 GCA_947453015.1 Oxalobacteraceae bacterium
ATTAGCTCAGCCAGCTCATCATGCACTACACCTACCAGTGCTTGACCCGGCGTCAAGGAACCGATGACTTCTTCGCCTAGCGCTTTTTCTTTAACGCGACCAATGAACTCACGCACCGCGGGCAAGGCGACATCGGCTTCAAGTAGCGCAACACGCACCTCGCGCAGCATTTCGGCGGTATTCGACTCAGTCAGTCTGGCCTCTCCGCGCATGGTCTTGACGACCTTAGAAAGGCGTTGGGTCAGGTTATTTAGCATGAGTGTGAATCCGTGGTGATCGTGGTGATGGGGTGCTGCGCGTTAGTGCGACAAAGAATGTAGAGCGGGTTAGCTGCACGACTAATTAACACACAAGATTTTATCGCAGACTCGTCGCTGGCCTTCATTTAACGCTCAATTACATGGTGTAAACTAGATCAATGCAACTTCCTCTCATACATGCCGCTGGACTTCTTTACGTCATCTGTGCGCTTTTGCCAGAGCAAAAACGCAGTCTGATCGTTGCGGGAACCCTGCTCGCGTGGCTGCTTCACGGGATTGCGCTGGGGAGCATGGTGCTCACTCCCGATTTTTTGAGGCTGGGTTTTGCCATCATGTTGTCGGCAGCGCTGTGGCTGACAGTGGCCGCGTATTGGATTGAAAATCTTAATTTATCCGTTGATGGTTTGCGTCGTTTGGTGTTGCCCATTGCGGCGATTGCCATCGCACTCCCATTAATTTTCCCAGGTTCTGAAATTCCGCTGGCCGGAAAATCCCCCTTATTTTCGTGGCACATTGCGCTTTCTACATTAGCCTACGGATCGTTAACGATTGCCGCGTTTCATGCGGTGTTGATGGTGATGCAGGAATCCAGACTACATGCGCTGCCAGCGGCTGGCGGCCGTGCTGGCTGGTTATCGCTGGCGATTGATAATTTGCCAGCCCTGCTCACGATGGAGCGTCTGCTATTTAGATTGATAGCCTTGGGCTTTGTGCTGCTGACATTGACGGTAATTTCGGGAGTCTTTTTTTCTGAGCAATTGTTTGGCATTCCTTTTCGTTTGGAACACAAAACAATTTTCACCTTGTTATCGTGGTTGTTGTTTGGGATTTTGTTGGCGGGGCGACATTGGCGTGGTTGGCGCGGAAAGACGGCGCTGTCATTTACATTGATTGGTTTTGCGACGTTGCTGTTGGCTTACGTGGGAAGTCGATTCGTACTTGAAGTAGTACTGCATCGAGGCGCGGCTTGAAGTATCTTTTATGGGCAGTCGTTGGCTATTTGGTGTGGCGTTGGTTCAAAACATCCAAACGCAACAAAGCTGAGGAATCAGCTTCGACAGCTACCGTGTCTCAAAGTAAGCATTCCGATGCTGAAGCGATGGTGAAATGCGCGCAATGTGGAGTGCATCTTCCGATTTCCGAAGCCTTACTGGGTTCGGGCAATCAGTTCTTTTGCAGTGATGCTCATCGCGGCTCGCGTAATACATAATAGTTTTTCTTCGGTGCCTGCAACGCGCTTCAGCGTTGCTTTTTTTCAGCACGACCTCATAAGAATTTTTGCAGACCGCAGATGATGCAGTAAGCTTCGCGCTCACTTTTTCAGTCTGCTGATGAATTCTTCCGTTGCGCACATCTCGACCACTGAGGTCGCCGATGTTCTCCCACCCGACTTTTCTTTGCTTGGGCAGTCCGCTGCTATACAAGCCGTACGAGCACAGATTGCTCGGCTGGCTGAAAGTTCTGTTCCGGTTGTCATCTATGGTGAGTCTGGAGCCGGAAAGGAGCTAGCCGCACGCGACATCCATGCGTTGAGTGCCCGGGCTAATGCTCCCTTCGTACCGGTTAATTGTGGAGCGATTCCAGAAAATTTGATGGAGTCAGAGTTTTTTGGTGTACGTCGAGGGGCGTTTACAGGTGCCGTTGAAGATAGATCAGGATTTTTTCAGGCAGCTCATGGCGGTACCTTATTTCTCGACGAAGTCGCAGAGTTACCGATTGCCATGCAGGTCAAATTGTTACGCGTTATCCAGGAAGGCAAAGTACGTAAGCTAGGCGGTGCGCGCGAGGATGTTATTGACGTCAGAATTTTGTGTGCTACGCACCGTAACCTTGCGCAAGAAGTTAGACAGAATCACTTTCGTCAGGATTTGTACTATCGACTTAATGTAATCGAGCTTCATTTGCCGCCGCTTAGGGATAGGCGCGAAGATATTCCCTTGTTATGCGAAGCCTTGCTGCTCAAGCAGGAGTCATTAACTCGGTGTTCGACTATATCCGCAGCTGCGCTGACTATTTTGATGGCACATGATTACCCCGGTAATGTGCGTGAGCTGCAAAACATCCTTGAGCGAGCGAGTGCTTTTGCTTCTGAAGGTGTGATTGATGTTGATGATTTAATTTTCGGACCCGGCACCTGGCTGGGTTTATCCAGCGCAGCGGTGGATTCGATTGCCGCAAGCACGACCTCCGCCAAGACGAATAAAGCCGAAACTTTGCCTGAAAAAGTTAAAGCCTTCGAGCGAGAGCTGATCGTACAGGCCTTGCGTAAGAATCGTTTTCGACAGACTCGCACGGCGAGTATTCTTGGGATAAGCTTGCGGCAACTTCGTTATCGGATGCAACGTTTGAATATTCATGACCTCGATTGATCCATCTTTGTCGATTAATGATGATGGTTGGTGTTCATCATTACCCAGAGCATCTTGCCCCAATTTTGATGCCAGACCAGTAGACACTCCGATTAGCTTGCTGGTGATTCACAACATCAGCCTGCCTCCAGGAGAATTCGGCGGTAGTTGGATAGAAGCGTTGTTTAGCAATACGCTCGATTGCGATGCGCATCCTTATTTTGATCAGTTACGCGGAGTAAAGGTGTCGGCACATTTCTTGGTGCGACGGGATGGCCGGGTTTTGCAGTTTGTTTCGGCAAATGACCGGGCCTGGCATGCGGGCTTATCCGAATTCAGAGGGCGTCAGCGCTGCAATGATTTTTCGGTGGGCATTGAGCTCGAAGGTTCTGATTTTGAAAACTTTTGTGATGCGCAGTACCAAAGTCTTGCTATATTGACAAATTCATTGGCGGCTAAATATCCGATTACCGATGTGGTGGGTCATCAGCATATTGCGCCAGATCGTAAGACCGATCCTGGTCCGTACTTTGATTGGCAACGCTTTCAACAAGAGTTTTCAGCCAAAACCGTGGCTCCGTTTGGCGGCGCGCCAAATCGGTGCATTCTGCGCTTTCCAGATTGAAAAAAGCGGTTGCAAGTTGCTCTGTCGGGCACTAGAATTAGTGTCCATCTCCGCGAATTTCACTATATCTAGTAGAAAACAAGAACAACCAGATTAATTTATGCGTTGGTCGAGTAGGGTTTTGACTGGCGTTTGTAAGGATACTGGTGAGCCTTGACTAGTGCAGCGCAGGGACAGGCCTAACGGTAAAGAGCAAGCTAGATTTACCCTCAGGCAGTTCGGTGTATCGCGTCCAATGGGCAAAATAAAACACGATGTGGGGCTTTGCCCAGCATTCCGTAGACACAAGGCAGCAATGCCAATCGCATTACTATTGGGAGACGAAGTGCAGACCAGTCAAGAAATTACAGTCAAATCCGGTGGCGAATTCGCGGCGGTACCTAAGGCCTCAGCCCTTGCGCCTTCTACGGCAAGTTCGGTCGCTCCTATCGCAGATTACAAAATCATTCGACGTAATGGGGCGGTGGTGGGCTTCGAGCCTTCCAAAATTTCCATCGCCATGACCAAGGCCTTTCTCGCTGTAAATGGCGGGCAGGGTGCCGCTTCTGCGCGAGTGCGTGAATTGGTCGAGCAGTTAACCGTGGGTGTGGTGTCGGTGTTGATGCGTCGCCAGCCTTCCGGCGGCACGTTTCACATCGAAGATGTGCAAGATCAGGTTGAGCTTGCGCTGATGCGCTCCGGCGAGCACGACGTTGCTCGTGCCTATGTTTTGTATCGCGCCAAGCGACAGGAAGAGCGCGCTCAGCAACAGGCAGCCAAACCTTCCGTGGCGCGTGAGCACGCACTACATATTTTGGTTGACGGTCAGCGTCAGCCGTTGGATATGGATCGTCTGCTGGCGATGATCACCTCAGCCTGCATCGGTTTAGAAAAACACGTTGATGCAGATGCTATCGTGAGCGAGACCGTACGCAATCTCTATGATGGTGTGCCGGTTGAGGAGTTGTATAAGTCTGCGATTCTTGCGGCGCGCGCGCTCATGGAAAAAGATCCTGCTTATAGCCAGGTCACAGCGCGTTTGCTCATGCACACTATTCGTAAAGAAGTGTTCGGCGCGGAAGTGGCGCAAGCCGATGCTAAGCAGCATTACATTGATTACTTCCCTAAATTCATCAAGAAGGGCATTGAAGCCGACTTGTTGGATTCCAAGCTCGCACAATTTGATTTGAAGAAGCTCGCAAAATCGCTGGTCGCGGAGCGTGATCTTCAGTTCGGCTATCTCGGTCTACAAACGTTGTACGACCGTTATTTCTTGCATATCGAAGGAACTCGTATCGAAATGCCCCAGGCGTTTTATATGCGCGTTGCTATGGGTCTGGCGCTCAATGAGATTGACCGTGAAGCGCGAGCAATCGAGTTTTACAACTTGCTCTCGACCTTTGATTTCATGAGCTCGACGCCGACTCTCTTTAATTCCGGCACGCTGCGCTCCCAGCTATCGTCTTGCTACCTGACGACTGTCTCAGATGATCTGGATGGCATCTACGAAGCGATCAAAGAAAATGCATTGCTAGCGAAGTATGCGGGTGGCTTGGGTAATGACTGGACTCCCGTTCGCGCACTCGGCGCTCATATCAAAGGTACTAACGGTAAATCACAGGGCGTGGTTCCGTTTTTGAAGGTGGTTAACGACACTGCGGTGGCAGTCAATCAGGGTGGCAAACGTAAAGGTGCGGTATGCGCGTACTTGGAAACCTGGCACTTGGATGTGGAAGAGTTCCTCGAGCTGCGCAAAAATACCGGTGATGATCGCCGTCGTACACACGACATGAATACATCGAACTGGATTCCCGATTTGTTTATGAAGCGCGTGATGGAGAAAGGTGAGTGGACGTTATTCTCGCCCTCTGACGTCGAAGATCTGCACGACAAGTTTGGCAAGCAATTCGAGACAGCCTATCTTTCATACGAGGCTAAAGCGGCCAGTGGCGAACTCAAATTATTCAAGAAAGTTCAGGCGCTTGATCTGTGGCGCAAGATGCTTTCTATGTTGTTTGAGACGGGTCATCCATGGATTACCTTTAAAGATCCATGCAATATCCGCTCGCCTCAGCAGCACGTTGGCGTTGTACACAGCTCCAACTTATGCACAGAGATCACGCTGAACACCAATGATTCCGAAATCGCAGTGTGTAATCTCGGTTCAGTGAATTTGCCGGCGCACATGAAGGATGGCAAGCTCGATCACGAGAAGCTGCATGCAACCATACGTACAGCGATGCGCATGCTCGATAACGTGATTGATATTAATTACTACGCCGTGAAAAAAGCGCGCGATTCTAATTTGCGTCATCGTCCGGTCGGCATGGGCATCATGGGTTTCCAAGATTGCTTGCACGTTATGCGCATACCGTATGCCTCAAAAGAAGCGGTTGAATTTGCGGATCGCTCCATGGAAGCCGTTTGCTATTACGCTTACATGGCATCGACCGAATTGGCAGAAGAGCGCGGAACGTATAGCTCGTATCGCGGCTCACTGTGGGATAGAGGTATTTTGCCGCAGGATTCCTTGAAGCTGCTCGCTGATGAGCGTGGTGGTTATCTTGAAGTCGATACATCAGAAACGATGGACTGGGCAAGTTTGCGCGCTCGTATCAAGCAGTACGGCATGCGCAATTCAAATTGCGTAGCGATTGCACCAACCGCCACCATTTCGAACATCATTGGTGTGTCTGCGTGTATTGAGCCTACGTATCAAAATCTGTACGTGAAGTCGAACCTCTCGGGTGAATTTACTGAGATCAATGAATATCTGGTTCGTGATCTCAAGACGCGTGGTTTGTGGGATGAAGTGATGGTCGCCGATCTAAAATATTTTGATGGCAGTCTGGCGCGCATCGATCGCATTCCACAAGATCTGCGTGATCTATACGCTACTGCATTTGAAGTCGATCCTAGCTGGTTGGTTGAAGCGGCTTCACGTCGTCAGAAGTGGATTGATCAGGCCCAGTCGCTCAACATCTACATGGCTGGCGCGTCGGGTAAGAAGCTCGATGAGACCTACAAGCTGGCGTGGCTACGCGGTCTGAAGACAACCTATTACTTGCGTACTATTGGTGCTACTCATGCTGAGAAGTCCACCAGTAAAACTGGTGCTTTGAATGCTGTATCGGCCGACATGCCTACAGCAGCTAGTGCTGCTCCAGTTGAGGCTGATGGCCCTGCCTGCATGATGAGACCCGGTGATCCTGGTTTCGACGAGTGCGAGGCCTGTCAGTAAAAAATTCGGGTTGGTTAGCGTGGTTAGATTGGTTTTTTGCCGCCCTTGCCAACCCCATAGCAGCTAACGACTGCGTAACGACTAAAGATTTAAGTAACTAAGGATAACCACATGCTCTCTTGGGATGAAGAAACCGCTTCACGTGCATCAGCACAACCTCGTCCACACCTTCAGGCGGTACCTAACGTACCGCAGTTTTCGACGCATGCGGATGCAGCGCTCAATCCAGGCATTCTTGCTCGTTCTGAGCCACAAGTAAACACCGCTCAGCGCGTGCAGGCGGCTGATAAACGTGTCATCAATGGCCAGACTGATGTTAATCAGCTCGTGCCCTTTAAGTACAAGTGGGCATGGGACAAATATCTTGCGGGTTGCGCCAATCATTGGATGCCGCAAGAAATCAATATGCAGCGCGATATCGAATTGTGGAAAAATCCGAATGGACTAACTGAGGACGAGCGTCGTTTGGTGAAGCGCAATCTGGGCTTTTTCGTGACCGCTGACTCGCTCGCTGCCAACAACATCGTGCTGGGCACCTATCGTCATATCACCGCACCTGAGTGCCGTCAGTATTTATTGCGGCAGGCTTTTGAGGAAGCTATTCATACCCATGCCTATCAATACATCGTTGAGTCGCTGGGTCTGGAAGAAAGCGAGATATTCAATGCCTATAATGAGGTCAAATCTATCCGCGATAAGGATCAGTTCCTGATTCCTTTCATTGAGACCCTGACCGATCCGGCGTTCACCACCGGTACCACTGAGAATGATCAGAAATTATTGAAGTCGTTGATTGTCTTTGCCTGCCTGATGGAAGGCCTGTTCTTTTACGTCGGCTTCACTCAGATCTTGGCGTTAGGCCGTCAGAACAAGATGATGGGTGCGGCAGAGCAGTACCAGTACATACTGCGAGATGAGTCCATGCACTGCAATTTTGGGATCGATCTGATCAACACCATCAAGCTAGAAAACCCTCACTTGTGGACTTCTACATTCAAAGAAGAGATCAAGGCGCTATTTTTGGAAGCAGTAGAGTTGGAATATCGCTACGCAGAGGATACAATGCCGCGTGGCGTGCTTGGATTGAATGCGCCAATGTTTAAAGGCTATTTGCGTTTTATCGCAAATCGTCGTGCGCAGCAGATTGGTTTGGAAGCGCTGTTTCCTCAGGAG
>CANGFL010000059.1 GCA_947453015.1 Oxalobacteraceae bacterium
ACTGCAATATGAAAACCATTCCAGAGCACTCGCAATTGTTCGAGCGCCTCGATATCTTCTAGTGGTGACTTAGGCAATGATGAATAGCGACCGAGGAAATCACGTCGATACGCATATAAACCGATATGTCTGAGCGGCTCGTAACCTGCTGGTAGATCTTTTATCTCGCTGACCGCAAAGGCATCGCGATGCCAGGGAATAGGTGCACGAGAAAACAGCAAGGCATGTCCAGAGCTATCCAGCACAACTTTCACGACATTCGGATTAAATAAATCGGCGATCTGATCAATCGGATGAGCCGCAGTTGCCATCGGAACCTGTTCAGTTATCAACGATGCGCACTCATTGATTAATTCGGGATCAATCAATGGCTCATCACCTTGCACATTCACAATCACCTGATCATCTGCTAACGCCAGCGCAGTAGCGACCTCGGCAATCCTATCGGTGCCCGATGGATGATCGGCGCGCGTCATGTGTACGGCTATGTCATGCGACTTGCAAGCTGCAAAAATATCCGCATGATCGGTGGCCACCACAATACGCGACGCACGCGACATTGCTGCGCGCTCAGCCACACGTACGATCATGGGTTTGCCGCCCAAATCAGCAAGCGGTTTATCCGGCAAGCGTGTTGATGCCATACGGGCCGGAATAATGATTGTGAAGCTCATGAAAAATGGCGTCAGAAATGCAAAGGCTATTTACCTGAATCGCTCTGCTGCGAGCTGGCTGCGTTCATATCGCGCGCTTGTTCTGCCCACATAATAGGAATGCCATCGCGGATCGGAAACGCCAGATGATCGGGATTGCAGATGAGTTCTTGTGCTTGCTTGTCGAACTTCAATGGCCCTTTGCACAGAGGGCAGACAAGAATATCAAGCAGTCGGGTATCCACGCAGTTTCTCCACAAGATGTTCAGAAAACGGACCTGCAATGGCTGCTTCAACAGGCACTACCCAGAGTCTGGGGTCATCAGCCAAGCCATTTCGCCTGCTGCATTTTACTGCATCCTTTTCAGTGATCAGAATGATGTCCGCCTGTAACGACTCAAACGGATTGCTAACGTAATCAAAATGATCGGGCAAAGCGATGTGTTCTTGTACGTTCACCCCTAGCTGTTTAAGCATCGTAAAGAAACGCTCGGGATGTCCAATACCTGCAGCCGCCGCAATCGATACATTTTCGGGAATTTCTTTGAGTGCTTTGGTCTGCGCTCGGTTAATTAACTGTTCTGCATAGTGACCCACAAGCTGCATGGAAAATGAATGTTCACCCACAGACTCCAAACCATTCAACACACGAAAATCAAATCGCCGCGATGCCGGCTCTCGCAATGGACCTGCAGGTAACAACCAGCCATTACCAATACCGCGCTCATCAAATAAAAGAATTTCGATATCGCGACCTAACGCGTAATGTTGCAGACCATCGTCAGAAATAATGACATTCACTTCAGGATGTGCAATCAGTAAAGCGCGCGCTGCGCTAACTCTGTTACGCCCCACAACTAACGGCACTCCTGCTCTTTGAACGATGAGCAGTGGTTCATCACCAATATCATCCGGCGACATCTGCGCATCGATTTCCACCACCCGGTTAGCATCACCGCCATAGCCACGCGAAATCACACCGGGTACAAATCCTTGATCACGTAAGCACCTGCTTAACCAAATCACCAAAGGAGTTTTGCCGGTACCACCCACATAGATATTACCGACCACGATCACCGGAACAGGTAATCGCATTTGCTGCAACACGCCCACCGTAAACAACCAACGACGCGATGCAATTATCAATCCAAATAGCAAAGAAATCGGCCACAGCAACCACGCCACGAGCCCGCGACTCAGCCAGGTGCGCGTTAGAAAAATTTCAATCGACGATCGCTGCGTCATGCTGTGCCCGAGTAGGCTGAAGAAAATAGATGAACATCCGACGATTAGCTAGCGTGCCGCGCCCGACTGAGCAGCGAAAACTAATTTAGGCAATCCCGCAATGCGCGCCGCTTCCATCAGCTGAACGACCGACTGATGACTCGCCATCGCATCCGCATGAATCTCTACCGTAACCTCAGCATT
Source organism: Oxalobacteraceae bacterium (assembly GCA_947453015.1). Taxonomy (GTDB): domain Bacteria; phylum Pseudomonadota; class Gammaproteobacteria; order Burkholderiales; family Burkholderiaceae_D; genus Pernthalerella. The sequence continues at coordinate 2,082 of CANGFL010000059.1, forward strand.
GCCATGTGCTGCCTCACGCAACACTGTGGCCAGCGATGCAGGATCGCTAGCCGCCACGCGCTGCTGTTGAATAGCGTAATGGCCCTGCGCATCAACTGCGACCGTAATCGATTTCGGTAATGGGGTTGAATCTGCCTCAGCCGACGGAAGACTCACGTTAAGACTCGTAAATTTACTAAACGTCGTACTCACCATCAGAAAAATCAAAATCACCAACAACACATCGATGAAGGCAATCAGATTAATCTCAGGCGGTGCACGCCGCTGGCCTTTACGAAAATTCATCTTAGTCTCGCTGACCGGTGACGGTATCAACAAAGCGCACAGCTTGCTGCTCCATGTCGATCACAAAACCATCGACTAAGGCATGAAAGTGCCGATGAAAAACCAGCGATGGCATGGCCACAGCTAACCCAAAACCCGTGTTGTACAGCGCCACCGAAATACCGTGGGCCACTTGCAGCGGATCAGCACCGACACCACCCGTGGCCCCGAATAATTCGATCATGCCAATCACAGTGCCAAATAAACCCATTAACGGCGCTAAGGTAGCGATGGTTCCTAAGGTCGTTAAATAACGCTCGAGCTGATGGGCAGCTGCACGACCTGCTTCTTCAATCGCTTCTTTCATGACCTCGCGCGAGGCTTCACGATTGCGCATTCCAGCGGCCAGTACACGCCCCAGTGGCGAATTATTTTCTAGTCGCTCCACCACTTCCGCATCAACACTGCCCGAGCGAGTTACTGCAATAACCTCAGACAGCAAGTTAGGTGGAAGAATTCTAGCGGCGCGCAGATAAAGCAGTCGCTCAATAATCACGGTAACGGATATGACCGACGCGATGAGCAAAAACCAAATCGGCCAACCGGCTGCTTGAATGATCGCAAACAAATGCGTTCTCCTGCACAAAGAAAAGAATGGAGGCGACTGTAACCGCATTGCTAACCCGCAGCAAGCTAGGGCGGGCGCTCAGTGCCAATACAGTTGGGTCGAAACGTCGAAAAAAGCAATCACTTACTTTCTTTTATCTTAATTGATTATATAGCTTGCCTTAAACTAGTTATACACAGAACGTGTGGGCAAGTCTGTGAATAAGCTCGCTCGGGTTTAGCAAAGTCACTGATTCAACGACAAAAAATCACTCCGCTCACACTTCGCCCATTAACTAGGCACGAGCTCATGAGTGCGATAATCCCGCTGAGCAGCGACAATACGCACTCATCTTCCACTGCGACCGCATACATGTTCACTGAAAGCCAACCCAGCGATAGCGGCAACTCCGACATTCTGACCGTCAGTCAGCTCAATCAGGCCGTCGGTCGTTTGTTGGAGCGCAGCTTTCCACTGACCTGGATCAGCGGCGAAATTTCAAACTTCACCCGCGCCGCTTCTGGTCATTGGTATTTCACACTGAAAGATGCATCGGCCCAAGTGCGCGCGGTGATGTTTCGTGGACGAGCCCAGTATGTTGATTTTGCTCCGCGCGAAGGTGACAAGATTGAAGTGCGCGCCGTAGTCACTTTGTATGCCGCGCGTGGCGATTTTCAGCTGAATGTCGAAGCAATGCGCAAAGCAGGTGTGGGTAATCTGTATGAAGCCTTTTTGAAATTAAAGGCCAAGCTAACCGCTGAAGGTTTATTTGATGCTGATCGTAAGCGCGAGTTACCCGTTTTTCCGCGTCAGATCGGTATCGTCACCAGCCCGCAAGCAGCGGCCTTACGCGACGTCATCACCACCTTGCGCCGCCGTGCGCCGCATGTGTCCATCGTTCTGTATCCCACGGCTGTACAAGGCGAAGGATCGGCAGAAAAAATTGCTGCTGCTATTAATACCGCATCTGATCGCGCCGAATGCGATGTGCTGATTGTTTGTCGTGGTGGCGGCAGCCTTGAAGATCTTTGGTCTTTCAATGATGAGCGCGTTGCGCGAGCAATTGCTGCATCAACTATTCCGGTAGTCTCCGGTGTGGGACATGAAACCGATTTCACCATCGCCGACTTTGTGGCTGATCTTCGCGCGCCAACACCAACCGCCGCCGCAGAAATGGTGGCTATTCCAACGGAGGATTGGCTAGCTGAGCTGCACCAGCATGCACTGGACTTGACCGATGGATTCAGACGAGTGCTAGACGATCAATCGCAAACACTGGACTGGATGGCTCACCGATTACAAAGCCCTAGCATGGCGATTGACCATCAAAAACTACGACTGTCGAGCTTACTCAGCCGATTACGTCATGGCGCCACCACACCCATCACCGGCGCACGCTTTCGCATCGAACAAGCGCGCAGCCGCTTACACCATGCCTTGCCCGATACCCGCATGCCTCGCGCACGCTTGAGCGCTAAAACGGCGCAACTTCAGACGGCTTTCATTTCACGACTCACCAGCCGTCAGCACGCACTCAAATCCGCCAGCGATCAACTCGAACTGCTGGCGCCTCAGCGTACGCTAGAGCGCGGTTATGCGATCTTGGCTGACGAATCGGGTCGAGTAATGCGCCAACCCTCAGAGATACAACCCCCACAACGGCTCAAACTCACGCTGGCGGGTGGCACTACTTTGGTGGATATCGCGGCACGAACTAGCGTTAAAGATTGAGCAGAATCGCGGGATTTTCAGTCCACTCCGTGAGAAATTGCCGCTTAGGCTATACTTCGCGCGGATTCACAAGGGCTTCAATTGGATTGAAACCCGTATAAAAATTGACACGTGAAATTTTTGGGAGGTAGTGATGGCTGCAATTCTGCAATCTTTAGGACGAACGATCATCGCCGGGATCGTGATTTTGATCCTTCTGATCTTGATCGCTAGCAGCGTGGCCGGTGCCGGTCCGCAAATGGGTCATGCTTGGGGCGCGTTCTTCATGCGCTGGTTACACGTACTGTCGGGCATTATGTGGATAGGCCTGCTTTGGTACTTCAATTTTGTACAAATTCCATCGATGCCTAAAATCCCAGACGAGCAAAAGCCCGCGATTGGTAAAGTGATCGCACCTACGGCACTGTTCTGGTTCCGCTACGCTGCTCTGGCTACCGTTGCCACTGGCTTGTTGGTTGCGTGGATGAATGGCTATTTGGCCGATGCATTGGGCCTGCGCCAGCCAGTACACGCGATTGGTATTGGTATGTGGATTGCGCTGGTGATGGCATTTAATGTGTGGTTCATCATTTGGCCTAACCAGAAAAAAGCTCTGGGTATTGTCACTGTAGAGCCTGAAGAAAAAGCAGCCGCTGCACGTTTGGCAATGCTGACTTCGCGCTTCAACACGATGCTGTCGATACCTATGCTTTACATGATGGTTGCTCAGCAAAACGGCGGCCTGTAATAAGTAAACGCATAAACAAAAAGCCCGCGCATACAGCGCGGGCTTTTTTTATGGTCGAAGCGATAGCTCTTTAAAGAGCATTTACAGGTATTTTCAGATACGCGATACCGTTGTCATCTTTCGGTGGCATCTCACCTGCACGAATATTCACCTGTACCGAAGGCAAAATTAGTACCGGCATTTCTAGCGTTGCATCACGCTGAGTACGCATCTTTACAAACTGATCTTCAGTGATGCCATCGTGCACATGGATATTTTTTGCACGTTGCTCGGCCACCGTGGTTTCAAATGCTACTGGTCTGTCATTCGGAGGGTAGTCATGACACATGAACAAACGCGTAGTGTCAGGCAAGCTGAGAATCTTTTTTACTGATCCATACAGTACTTTTGCATCACCACCAGGAAAATCACAACGCGCGGTACCTACATCCGGCATAAACATCGTGTCACCCACAAATACCGCATCACCAATCTGGTACGCAACGCATGCAGGTGTGTGACCGGGCACAAACAAGGTGCTGCCAGTCAAACCACCAAAATGGAATTTCTCACCATCTTTTAACAGATGATCAAACTGCGATCCATCGGTAGCAAAGTCAGGCTCTAGATTAAAAATACCCTTGAATACTTTTTGCACCGCCGGGATATGGTCGCCAATCGCCGTTTTACCCCCCAGCTTTTGCTTCAAATAAGCAGCCGCTGTAATGTGATCGGCATGAGCGTGAGTCTCGAGTATCCACTCCACCTGTAACTTTTTTTCTTCAACAAATTTAATCAACTTATCTGCTGAATCAGTACGGGTGCGGCCCGATTTCGGGTCATAGTCGAGAACTGGGTCGATAATAGAACATGCAGCACCCTCTTTTGCATAAACAACATAGGTGACGGTCCAGGTAGCAGGATCGAAAATTCCATGGACGTGGGGGTGTGAATTCGCAACCATTGTCAGCTCCGAGCATTTAATTAATCTGAACACATTATATTTACTTACAGTTTATTTGTCAATATAATGTATTTCATGAAATTGATTAATGTCAGTTGATCGCTGTTACTAGCCCTTTATAAAAAAGCACCGCCCTGGAGGAGAGAACATGAGCGCAAACATCACACGCCACACCGACAAATTTGGAACAGCACCACAGCTGAGCCCCTCAGATATGGCGGAAGTCGCTGCCATGGGTTTCAAAACAGTAGTGAATAATCGCCCCGATGGCGAAGGCGGTGCGGATCAACCGACCAGCGCGATGATGGAAGCCGCGGCACACGCCGCCGGACTCAACTATGAGTACCTACCCGTCGTCAGCGGTCAGATCACTGAGCAGCAAGCACGAAAATTTGCTGAACTGTTGGCCACTCGTCCTGCCCCCCTGCTGGCTTTTTGCCGCAGCGGCGCTCGCTCACAAAATTTGAATCAACTGGCTCGCGGTGCTTCAAGCACCACGTCTCCCGCTACATCGGCTACCTCGACGGCATCGGCCGCGTCTGCCTGTAACTGGAGCGATGCCCAAGACATCGTGATTGTCGGTGGTGGCAGCGCCGGCATTGGACTGGCAGCCAGCCTGAAGAAACGCCAATCAAATCTGCAAATTGCCATCATTGAGCCAAGTGACAAACACTACTATCAGCCAGCGTGGACTCTGGTTGGAGCCGGCGAATTTGATAGTCGTGACACTGAGCGCGATATGGCTTCAGTCATGCCCGAAGGTGTTACATGGATCAAGGCTTCAGTCACAGGCTTTGACCCAGATAATCGTCGAGTGATGCTCGATCAAGGTAATCCGGTGAACTACCAGCACCTGATTGTGGCCCCTGGTCTGAAATTAGATTGGAAAGGCATTCCCGGTCTGGAAGAAACACTCGGTAAAAACGGAGTGACTTCTAATTACCGCTTCGATCTCGCGCCGTATACCTGGGATTTAGTGCGCAAGATGAAATCAGGCAAAGCGATTTTTACACAACCGCCTATGCCCATTAAGTGCGCTGGCGCTCCACAAAAAGCGATGTATCTCTCGTGCTCGGAATGGGAAAATCAAGGTGTACTAAAAAACATACAGGTTGATTTCCACAATGCAGGTGCTGTTCTGTTTGGCGTCTCTGATTTTGTGCCGCCGCT
>CANGFL010000060.1 GCA_947453015.1 Oxalobacteraceae bacterium
CGCGGTTTAGCATCACAGTCGCCACATTGCCTTGCGCGAAAGTACTTGTCAAATATATGATTTAGGAGCTATTGATACTTTTAACGTATTACAGAGCTTGTCATAATGACTACCGAATTACGTCAGCTGAGATATTTTGTGGCCGTCGCCGAAGAAATGCATTTCGGCCGCGCGGCCGATCGTTTGCATATGACTCAGCCTCCGTTATCGCAAGCCATACAGACCCTTGAGTCGCAACTTGGGACAGCGTTGTTCGACCGCACTCGACGTACCGTGGCATTAACGGCGGCTGGGCGGGCGTTACTTCCCGAAGCTCGTCGCCTTTTGCAACAAGCCAGCGGACTAAAAACGCTAGCCATGCGTGCAGCGGCTGGCGAATCCGGGCAACTCGCGATCGCTTTCGTCTCTAGCGCTGATTACAGCGTGCTTCCGAGTTCATTGCGTGAATTCAGAACGGTGTATCCGTCAGTGCATATTGAACTGCAAGAAGCCACCACCGATGTTCAACTTAATCTGCTCGCAGAAAATAAACTCGACCTTGGCATTTTGATTCCACCACTCCCCGATAAAATCAAAGTGGAGTTGAGTTATCTGCCTATTTTTTCTGAACCGCTGATGCTGGCGATTACAGAAGGCAGTGCGCTTAGTCGTCACAAAGGAAAAATTCCACTTAAGGCATGTGCAGATCAACCATTGATTATTTTTCCTCGACGTATTGCACCCGCATTTCATGACATGATTCTTGGCTGCTTTCGTGATGCTGGACTCACACCCCACATCGGTCAAGAAGCTATTCAAATGCAAACCATTGTTGGTTTGGTGTCAGCGGGTATGGGCATCGCGCTTGTGCCACAATCCGTCTCTAATTTAAAACGCCCTGGTGTTGAATATCGCGCTTTCAAAGAAGCGAGTCCGCGTATAGAAATTGGATTAGCCTGGCGTAGCGATAATGATTCACCCGTACTGACTGCGTTTATCAATCTCATGCGAAAGACTCACGGATGCTGATTCACCCTCTCCCAGATCCTATTGCCATTGCCATCGGCCCTCTGGCGGTGCGTTGGTACGGCATCATGTACGTCATCGCCTTTGTTTTATTTATCGCTTTAGGTCGGTTGCGAATTAAACAGCCGCACATGGCCAGCGCCGGTTGGACCAACACTGATTTAGACGACATGCTCACTTATGGGGTGTTGGGTGTAATCATTGGCGGACGATTGGGCGAGGTACTGTTTTATCACCCTGCTTACTATCTTGATCATCCTAAAGAAATACTCGCCGTGTGGAATGGCGGCATGTCATTTCACGGTGGGTTTTTAGGTGTGCTGTTTGCCATGGGCGTCTGGGCTAAATTTCACGGACGACGCCTGATGGAAGTGATGGATTTAATTGCACCCCTTGTACCTCTCGGCTATGCCGCTGGCCGCATTGGTAATTTTATTAATGCTGAATTACCCGGCCGTGTTGTAGAAAGTAATTTACCGTGGGCGATGATATGGCCGAATGTTGATAGCTTGCCGCGCCATCCATCACCTATCTATCAAGCGCTGGTCGATGGTGTGTTGTTATTTATTGTGCTGTGGTTTTATTCGCGCAAACCGCGCCCCTATAAGGCGGTGAGTGGCGTGTTTGCAGCAGGCTATGGCTGCGCGCGTTTCTTTACCGAGTATTTCCGTGAACCCGACTATGAAGTCATGCTAGGCCCGTGGGTTATTTCAGCGGGTCAGATGCTGTCACTACCGATGATTGTTTTGGGTGGTGTGTTACTACTGATCGCTTATAAAAAAAATTCTAATACCTCGCACTCATGAACGCTAATCTTTACACCCTGTTTCGTTCGCGCTTTCCGCGCGACTTGGATGACTGCTGGATAGAGACAGCCGATGCGCAGTATTACAGCTGGCGCGATCTGGAACGTGGTAGCGCAAAAATAGCTAACTTGCTGGCGAGTTTACATTTGCCTGCGGGTTCACGAATTGCAGCGCACGTCGAAAAATCTCCCGAAGCGTTAATGCTGTATCTGGCGACTGTGCGCGCAGGCTTTGTGTACTTGCCACTCAACACAGCCTATCGCGCTGCTGAGATGAGTTATTTCATCGAAGATGCTGCGCCAGCAGTAGTTGTGTGTTCGCCTGAAAATTTTGGCTGGGTTTCGCAAATCGCCTTTAAGAACGATACAGGCCATGTGTTCACATTAGATGAACCACGCAATGGCCGTAACAGCGGCAGCCTACTTTCACGCGCCGCCCACTTAAGTGATGACTTCACTACTGTGCATCGTGATGACACTGATCTTGCGGCTATTTTGTATACCTCAGGCACGACCGGTCGCAGTAAAGGTGCGATGCTCAGTCACGGTAATTTAGCTGCCAACATCAAAGTGCTACATGAAGCCTGGCGCTGGCAAGCGGGTGATGTGCTACTGCACGCGCTGCCGTTATTTCATATTCATGGATTATTCGTCGCGGCACACGGCGCACTCATGAATGGCAGCAAAATGATTTTTTTATCGAAATTTGATAGCGCTGCCGTCATTCATCATCTGCCTCGCAGTACGATTTTTATGGGTGTACCTACCTATTATGTGCGTTTACTTAGCGACCCACAGTTTGATCGTTCTACCTGCGAAAAAATTCGCTTGTTTGTGTCAGGCTCTGCACCTTTGTTGACCGAGACATTTGACGATTTCAAACAACGTACTGGACACACCATACTCGAACGCTATGGCATGAGCGAAACCGGCATGCTGACCTCGAATCCTTACGAAGGTAATCGCAAAGCAGGTACTGTTGGACCCGCTCTACCCGGTGTTAGTGTGCGTATCGTAACTACGCAAGGCACACCCTGTGCAATCGATGAGATAGGCGACATTCAAGTAAAAGGACCTAATGTTTTTCAAGGCTATTGGCAAATGCCTGAAAAGACGGCGGAAGAATTCACTAGCGATAGGTATTTCAAAACCGGCGATGTGGGTCGCATGGATAACGAGGGCTATATTTCCATCGTCGGCCGTAGCAAAGATTTGATTATCTCGGGTGGTTATAACGTCTACCCCAAAGAAATCGAATCGGTGATCGATGAATTACCGGGCGTGCTCGAATCGGCTGTGATTGGTATTGCTCATCCAGACTTTGGGGAAGCTGTTACTGCGGTGATCGTGCCGCGCGATGGATGCCAGCTTTCAGAAGCCGACATCATCGCCACACTTAAAGAAAAAATAGCTAACTTCAAAGTACCCAAACGCGTGTACGTGGTTGAGGAATTACCTCGCAACACGATGGGCAAGGTTCAGAAAAATCTCTTGCGAGAAAAATTCAGCGCTGGCTGATTTATCTGAATGCTTTGTACAGCATGTACGCTGCCAACACATACAAGACAATCGCAAATACTTTTTTGAGACTCTTGACCGGAAGTGCATGGGCTGTTTTCGCGCCATACGGTGCGGTGAAAACGCTGGCGGCAGAAATCACTAACAAGGCGGGCAAATAAATAAAACCTAACGAACCTGGCGGTAAGCCAGGCTCATGCATCCCGAAATAAATATTCGACAGTGTTCCAGCTAACGCAATCGGAAAACCTAGTGCCGCACTGGTTGCCACAGCATTGTGAATTTTCACGTTACACCAGGTCATAAACGGCACGGAGATAAATCCTCCACCTGCACCGACCAAGCCAGACAGCACACCAATAATCGTACCAGCGCCAAACATGCCCGGCGCTTGAGGAAGTTCACGCGATGCCGAAGGCTTTTTATCCATAAGCATTTGCGTCGCAGAAAATCCCACGAAGATCGCAAAGAACAAAGCCAATCCAAATGAATTTAGCTTAGTACCTATCCACGGGCCTATCCACGAACCAATCAAAATCCCCGGTGCCAACACTTTTACAACCGGCCACAGCACCGCACCTCGTTTGTGATGCGCACGCACAGATGAAAGGGAAGTGAACATAATGGTCGACAGTGATGTCGCAATCGCCATGTGCACAATTAATTCACGCGGAAAATCACGCGCTGTTAACAGCATCGTAATGAATGGCACCATGAGCATGCCGCCACCTATACCTAACAAACCCGCTGCGAATCCTGTGAAGGTACCCAACAGAAGAAACAAAAGAATCAAGCTAATATCCATTCGGGACTTTCAATGAGTTTTTTTTGGAATAAGTTTTTGTACAATGAATTTCCATTCGGCGGTCGTCACAGGTGTAATCGACAGTCGATTACCTCGACGCAAAATGATCATGTCAGATAATTCGGGATGCTCGCGTAGCTCAGGCAAACCAACGAGTCGAGTTTTTGCTTTTGCCTGAACGTCGACCAATAACCAGCGTGGATTTTCTGGTGTGGATTTCGGATCGTAATACGGACTCTTACGATCAAACTGGGTGGGGTCGGGATAACTAGTGCTGTGCACTTCTGCTAAACCCGCAATACCAGGCTCAGCACAACTGGAATGGTAGAACAGCACGCCATCACCTACACGCATTTCATCACGCATAAAATTACGCGCCTGATAATTGCGCACTCCCGTCCACGGAACACTGCCCGCCTTTGCAGCGAGCGCATCATCGATGCTGGTCTCGTCGGGCTCAGATTTCATCAGCCAGTAACGCATTGTTTTTATTGTGATGGAGCGCTCACGCCCAATAAAAAAGCGGCTGCATGTGTGATGCAACCGCTAGAAATAAAATTCCCGCCTGTGCCGCTGTGCCGGCATCCTGAACCTATTCGGTTCAAGGCGGCCACAGTAGTTCAATATTGGGATCGTCGGACTAGCGACGTTCACGCCTACTAAACGAATCCCGCAGCCAGTGCGCGTGAATGGTTCAAGGAATATATGGCAATCGCGAACACGGCAGGAGTACTTAGTCTACCTTAAACCAAGCGGCTGTCAAAGATTTTCGCAGTGTGATTACACAAACTCTGCGCGATTCTTGATGCGATCAAAAAAGTTTTTCTTGCGGTGCGAGTGCGCTATCGAGCAAGGTATTCATCGTCGTAATTTTCTCACGCACTTCCGATAAACTCATAGCTGCAAATGGACCTGTTGAATTGCGGGTTGCCAGAAAATCTGCAGCAATACCGAGCGCCGCCATCACAGCAATTCTATCGGTACCTTTAACTTTACCCGTGTCGCGAATCGAATTCATGCGTTCATCAAGGTAAGCGACCGCTTGCTTCAATGCGAGTTCCTCACCTTCTTTGCACGCCAGCCGATAGGCTTGGCCCATGATGGTCACGTCGAGAGTGGTCATGCAGTCTCCTGGTCGCTCGGTGAGGGCATAGTATCGATCAGCGCAGACACGCGGTCGTGCGCTTCTTTCATACGAGAAGAAAGCTGGGCGTTTTCATCGGTCAGTGTTGTCACTTCATGGCGCAGCTCCGCGTTTTCGCGGCGCAAAGCGATCATTAGTTCGGCCAACTGACTGACCTTGTCCAGCAAAGAAGAAAAATCGGAAACCATCCCGCAACTATAGTCGGGTGGGTTAATTTCCGTCAATACATTCAGGGACTTGTCATACTTTCTTGAGATTTTAGCTGAGTGATGATGCGAAATTCGAAAGAATCAGCGAGTCAATCTACTGCCAATCCTCATTGGATTCGACAAAACCTTGACGCTTTAGCTAAATTTACGCACTTTTGAGTTCACCGACCTAGATAGCTTGTCAAGCTAAGCTGACTGATCCATCGCCGCTTCAATCGGCCACAAACGACCATCGACCGTAATTAACGCCGTACAAATTCGCTTACCCGGGAACAGATGGGCGCATGCATCGCGATATCGACCTAGCTGTAATGCATAGTCGTCGCGCTGACTTTCCAAAAAATTCCGTTTGTAATCCAGCACCCACACGACATCCCCTATCGTCACCAACCTATCGATTAGCGACAGCTGACCCTGATGAACTAAGGCCATCTCATTGCGCGCAAAATCATGCTGCGTTGGATTATAAAAATGCTCTAGTGATGGGGCGGAAAGAATATTTTCCGCCTGAACGCAAATTGCCTTCGCTTGTGCTGATGTACATCGCAGCCAATTGGCAACATAGTTGGGCTCAGGAACATGCACCGGCCAGACACCTTGATTGGTCAATCTTTCCATCAAAGCGTGTAGCAAAGTTCCTTCCAGCGTGGCCGCTGTATCGTCATCCTCAGTCTTAGCCAAGCGCGCTGGAGGTAGCTGTGGCGGCACGAATAAGGGCAGAGTGAATTCTTTTTCATCACGACTTGCCATACTTTCAGCCAAATTAGGTGCCACAGCTTCTGCAAATGTAAATTTCTGATACCAGCTGTCGGCGGTGATTCCTTCGTCGTCTTTTTCATTATGGATACCGCTCACTATCAACACTTTTTTGGCACGCGTTATAGCTACGTATAGCAAATTCCAATTCTCTTGAAGACGGAAATTTTCTTCAATTGCAAATAAATCGCGCCGCGCAAAACCACGCTCTTTCGTTTTTCCGAAAATAGACAAATGAGTCGGTGCTTCAGAATCTTGTGGCCAATCACACAGCATACCCAGATCATCTCGCTGTGAGTCGCTGTTGTTAGCATCCATCATGACCACCACTTCCGCCTCCAAACCTTTGGCACCATGGATGGTCATAATACGAACGGCATCTAATGCGGCATCAATCGCTGCCTCATCCGGTGCATCTTGTTCGCTACTACGCTTAAGTTTATTCAACCGCTCTAGAAATCGCGCGATGCTGGGGTAACGTCCTGCATCCATATCCAGTGCAAGCGCAAGAAATTCATTGAGGTTACCGAGTACTTGCGCACGTGCTGATATCGAAGTGGTCTTTGCATAGCGTGCCTGCAATTCACCCTCATGCATGATTTGATCGAGTAAATCATGAACTGGTAAATGCGTCGCCGCTTGCTGCCAACCCGCTAATAATTTCACAGCTCGGGCTTGCGCTGCGTTAAGTGGCGTTTGTGTTTGAGCAGCTACCAGTCGCTCCCACCAACTGCCCTCACCCGCGCTAGCTAAGCTAATCAAATCATCATCACTGGCACTCATGATGGGTGATTTCAAAACGTGCGCGAGTGCATGGTTATCAGCACTAACTGTTAACCATCGTAGCAAGGCCATTAAATCAGCGACTTCTAATGCATCCAACAAACCACCGCGCCGACTTGAAACAAACGGCACTCCCGCTTCTCGCAGTCCGCGCTCATACTCCATCAAATGCGTACGACTACGCACCAATATCAATATCTGTGACCAATGGAGAGGATTTGTTTTATCTTCCCACTGCGCACGTGCTTGATGTATTGCCCAACCCACTGACCGTGCTTCATCAACCCGACGACTATCTTCTTGGGCGGAGGGCGCAACATGCAAGGGGTCGCGTAAGACGAAATCTGTATTTTTTTCCGCTCGTGACTCCGCC